>NZ_JBSGFD010000057.1:0-46252 GCF_053603215.1 Kitasatospora sp. NPDC004240
GTCGTCGGCCGGCCGGTCGACCGCCACCCGGTCGCCAGCGGTGCGGTCGCCTGCCGTACGGCCGTCGGCGGTGCGGCCCGCACGGTCATCCGCCGTACGGCCGTCGGCGGGCCCCGCCCCGGCCGTGCGCCGGTGCTCCCAGCGCAGCAGTGCCCAGCCCACCCCCGCGCTGCCGTGCGCGAAGCCGGTGACGGCGGGCAGCGGGGCCGCCGCGAGGCGTTCGGCGCAGCGTTCGGCACCGTGCAGGGCGGCCGGCAGGCCGGTGGTGGCGTGCACGGCGAGGAGGGCGGCCAGGCCCCCGGCGGTGCCGCCGTGCACGCCGGTGTCGGTCTCCGTCTCGGCGGCGGCCGTGGTCAGCCGGACCGCCGGTTCGACGCACTGCGCGATCAGCGGGTCGTCCAGCGCGTGGGCGACCTCGGCGAGCCCGTACGCGATGCCGCCGAGGCCGGCGAAGGCACCCGAGCCGACGGCGGCGGCCCGGCCGGGGTGGGCGGCCAGCGAGTCGAGCAGCGCGGGGACGGGGGCCAGCGCGCGCCGCGCGGTGTCGGCGTACCGCTCGGAGCCGGTGAGTTCGGCGAGGCGGGCCAGGAACAGCGCCGGGCCGGTGTAGCCGCCGCCGAGGTCGGCGCCCATCGCGCGGACCCGCCAGTAGCGTTCGGCGAGCAGTTCCAGGCCGAGCCAGTTGGTGCGGACCGGGCCGGGGTGGGCGAGCGCGACCAGCCGGTCGCCGACGCTGCGGGCGGTGGCGAGCAGGTGCTCGGGTTCGGGCGCGGTGGCCCAGACGTTCTCCGGTGCCGGGCGCCCGCAGCGGTGGGGCGGTGCCGTGGAGGTGCCGGCCATCGAGGCCCGGACGATCCACTCCTGGTCGCGGCGGTCCACCCCGTCGAGGGTGGCGAGCCGGGCCTCGGCCCGGGCGATTCCGGTGGCGCCGGTGTCGTCCGGCAGACGCCGGCCGTCGGAGGTCCACAGCCCGGTGCGGCCCGGGCGGGCGGTGAACAGCGGGATGTCGCCGGCCCACAGCTCGGCCCGTTCCGCCCCGGCCAGCTCGGGGCGGCCCGGGTCGGCGACCTGGTCGGTGCTCAACAGGGCGAGCAGGGCGTCCCGTTCGGAGGCCTCACGGAGCAGGTCCGGGTGGGTGGACTCGTCCAGCAGGGTCGCGTACACCCGGGTGGCGCGGGGCACCACCCGGACCTCGGCCTCGGTGAAGGCCTTCAACCGGCCGTGCGGCCCGGCCAGTTCACCGCGGGCGGCGGCCAGCGCCGCGTACCCGGCGCGGAAGCCCGCGACCAGGGCCTCGGTGTGCGCGGCCGGGTCGACGGGGGCGCCGGCCAGCCGGGGCCGGTTGTGGGCGGCCGCCTCGAACGGGCGGGCCCGGCGCACCAGCCGCATGGTGTCGGTGCCCGCGCCGTCCCAGTCCACGCCCGGTACCGGGCAGAGGCCGGGATGCCCGCCGCCGAGCCCGGAGACGTCCAGCGCGCCGTCGTCGCCCAGCAGCAACTGCGGGAGCAGGCCCACCCGTTGGACGGATCGGCGCAGCGCTGCCGCGGCCGGGTCGTCGGCGGCCGGATCGGCGGGGGCGGGCACCGGCGGGTGGAACAGGGTCTCCACGTCCACCAGTACGGGGTGCTCTCCGCAGGCGACCAGGTTCTCGTAGTGCGCGTCGGTGCCGTCCAGGACGTGCAGCAGCGCGAGCAGCGCGCCCTGACGGCGGTAGAACCGCTCGACCTCGGCGGCCGTCCGGCACGGCCGGGCCTCCACGTGCTCCAGCCAGCCGTAGCCGCCGCGGTCCAGCAGCCGCGGGGTGCGCAGCCCCGGCGTGCCGGGCAGGGCGTTGAACCAGCGGACCAGGCCGTTGAAGTGCCGGTGCACGGCGGGCGGCCGGGGTCGGTGGACCACGGCCGTGCCGGTCGCGAAGTGCAGCACCGCCACCGAACGGCCGCGTCGATGGCGGTCGCCCGCGCCGGTGTCCACGGCGACCAGCGCCCCGGGGTCGGTGCCGGCCAGCAGGGTGGCGACCAGCCGCTCCCGGTCGGCGGCCAGCCGCAGCAGCAACTCGGCGAAGGCGTCGGCGGCGTCCAGGCTCGCCTGCGCGAGCAGCCGGGCCAGCACCGGGTAGGCGTGCAGCAGCGCGGTCAGCCCGTCGCGGGAGGCGGTGCGGCGCACGAAGTCGCGGAACCGCTCCTGCGGGGTGCCGCCGGTGAGCCGGGCCCGCACCCGGGCGACGTTGAGCTCCAGGACGAGCGTCCGGGCGGCCGTGCGGGTGAGGCGCTCGGTCAGCCGGGTGGCGAAGCCGGCCCGCAGTGCCGGCAGGTCGAAGCGTCCGGGCCGCTCGGCGAACCGGGCGGGGAGGGCGGCGAGCAGCCGTTCGACGGCCCGTTCGGTGAACGGCGCGACGACGGGCGCGAAGCCGCTGGTCCCGGGGTGGGTGCGGTTCGGGACACCGGCCCGGACGGGTGCGGCCGCCAGCGCGGCCTCGGCGAAGGAGGCCCAGGCGGGGACGGCCGTCGGCCCGGCCTCACCGGGCAGCCGGGCGGGCTGCCACCAGGCGGCCGGGACGGCCCGGGCGGCGGCCGAGGCGGCGCGGTCGGCGGGCACCGGAGGCTGCGGCGTCGGCAGGGTGCCGGCGGCCCCCGGAGCGGCCGGCCCCCAGGCCGTCGCGTCACCCCCGTCGGGGCGCCCTGCGCGCACGGCGTTCACCTCCACCATCGCACCTCCGATGCCGGGGAGACGGACGGGCGTCGCGGGCGCCCGCCGTCTCCGCTGCTGATCCTTCCCGGGCCGCGGCCGTCGGTCCATGGGGGATCCGCCCCCATCTTTGCGTCGTCGCGCCCGTACGATCCGGGCGGCCGCGTCCGCGCCGGTCCGCGCGGAGGGGGCGGGGCGCGCGGGAGCCGGTGGCCGTACGGGACCCGCGGGACGGGCGTGACGCGGGTGCGCCGGTGGGCCGTACGGGACCCGCGGGGTCCCATGGGGCGTGCGGGGCCTGTGGGACGGCCGGGACGTGCGCCGGGGTGGCCGACCGGGCCACGACGGTGACCTCGCCCCGGGTGCTCCGTGCCCGCCCCACCCCCGGCGGCCTGGGCCGTTCCGGGCGGGTTCCACGATGCGGATCCGTCCCCTCACGGATGGGGCCGTTCGACCCTTGCCGGGGGGCGGTGGGCCGGGGCAAGGTGATCGACGCGTGACGGTTTGTCCGTGGTTCGGGTACGGGATTGGTGGGACGGGAGAGGCCTGAGGTGGGCGAGTTGGTCACGGTGCAGGTGCGGGACGGGATTTCGCGGAGCTTCGCGGCCGACACCGGCGCCCGGGTCGCGGCCGTCGTGGGCGGCGCGGACGCGCTGGTCGAGGCGCTGCGGGTACGGGTCGGGCTGGTCGGCGCCGCCACCGTCCTGGCCCAGGTGAACGCGGAGGTGGACGGCCGGCGCATCCGGGTCCAGGAGGTCGCCGGGGATCTCGGCGAGGCCCTGGAGCGGGTGACCGAGGGGCTGCGCTCCCGGATCACCGCCGTCGCCGGCGGCTGGGTGCCCCGGCCGTGGCCGCGCCGCCCGCGCGGCAGGGTCCCGGCGGGGGCGCAGTCGGCCGCGGTCCCGGCGGGGCGGCCGGTGGCGTCCCCGCCGCCGCGGGTGGCCGACGCGCCCGCGGCGGATCCGGTCCGCACGCCGGACGGCCTGGACCGGCCGGCCGGGAGCGGGCTGCGGGCCGCCCCGGAGGAGCTGCGCGCACGCCTGTCGTACGCGACCGAGCTTCCGCGCATCGTCCGCCGCAAGTGCGCGCACCTGGTGTGGTGTTCGCCGGACTCGGCGGCCCGGACGATGGACGCGATGGACTACGACATCCACCTGTTCACCGACCCGGCCACCGAGACCGACGCGGTGGTCTACCGGGTGGGCCCGACCGGCTACCGGCTGGCCCGCACCCGGGCCGCGGCGCCGCCCTCGCAGACCAGCGTGCCGATGACGCTCAGCCCGTGCGGGGCACCGGAGTTGACCGAGCCGCAGGCCATCGAGCGGCTGGTGGCGGCGGAGCTGCCGTTCCTGTTCTTCGCCCCGCCCGGGGACGGCCGGGGCCAGGTGCTCTACCGGCGGTTCGACGGACGGCTCGGACTGATCGCGGCCGCCTCGTGAACGGCGCCGTACGCAGTTTCGGCTCGCGGGCCGAACCACCGCCGCGCCACCTCGAACCGCTCCAGCGGGCCGAGGCGTTGAGACTCCTGGGAAGCGTCCCGTTCGGCCGGGTGGTGTTCACCGCGCAGGCGCTGCCCGCCATCCGGCCGGTCAACCACCTGCTGGTGGACGACGTCGTGGTGATCCGCACCCACGACGGGGCCGCCCTCACCACGGCGGCGCTCGGCGCGGACACGGACGGCGTGGTGGTCGCGTACGAGGCCGACGCGATCGACCCGGTGACCCGGTTGGGCTGGAGCGTGGTGGTGACCGGCTACGCCCGGGCGGTCACCGATCCTCACCGACTCGCGCACTACCAGCGGCTGTTGCGGCCCTGGGTGAACGCCTCCATGGACCACACGGTGGCCATCCGGCCCGATCTGGTCACCGGCTACCGCCTCCTCGCGGAGCCGGCCACGCGCTGAACGCCGTCCGTTGAACATCACGCTTTGAACGCCGTGTGCCGAACGCCGGTACCGGCAGTGGGGTCAACTCCACTGCCGGTACCGGCATTTCGTTTTTCCGCCCGAGGGTGCCCTTGGGCCCGGGTCCGGCCCGGGAACGCGGGCCCACCGACCCGGGCCGGGCGGGACCAACGGCCCTAGGGGGCGGGCCCCTTCCCTTCTGATCATGGATCGCCATCCATTCGCAGAAGTTCGTAAGGAGTGCGTCCTTGAGCGCCATCGAGGCAAGGGGCGACAGCGCGCTGCCGCCGGCCGCGGCCGGGCCGGTCGGTGACCGGACCCGCCGGCCCGGTTCGGCCCTGGTCAGGATGCTGACCACCACCGACCACAAGACCATCGGCAGCATGTACCTGGTGTCGGCCTTCGGGTTCTTCCTGATCGGCGGCATCCTGGCGCTGGTGATGCGCGCCGAACTGGCCCGCCCGGGGACGCAGATCCTCTCCAACGAGCAGTTCAACCAGGCCTTCACCATGCACGGTTCGGTGATGCTGCTGCTGTTCGCGATGCCGCTGTTCACCGGCTTCGCCAACTGGATCATGCCGCTGCAGATCGGCGCGCCCGACGTGGCCTTCCCCCGGCTGAACATGCTCGCCTACTGGCTGTTCATGTTCGGTTCGCTGATCGCCGCCGCCGGGTTCGCGACCCCGCAGGGCGCCGCCGACTTCGGCTGGTTCCTCTACGCGCCGCTCTCCGACGCGATCCACTCGCCGGGCGTCGGCGCCGACATGTGGATCATGGGCGTGACGCTCTCCGGCTTCGGCAGCATCCTCGGCGCGGTCAACTTCATCACCACCATCATCTGCATGCGCGCCCCGGGCCTGACCATGAGCCGGATGTCCATCTTCTGCTGGAACGTGCTGCTGACCGCGGTGCTGGTGCTGCTGGTCTTCCCCGTGCTGGCCGCCGCGCTGCTGGCGCTGGAGTGCGACCGCAAGTTCGGCTCGCACGTCTTCGACCCGGCCAGCGGCGGGGCGATGCTCTGGCAGCACCTGTTCTGGTTCTTCGGCCACCCCGAGGTGTACATCCTGGCGCTGCCGTTCTTCGGCATCGTCTCCGAGGTCATCCCGGTCTTCTCCCGCAAGCCGATGTTCGGCTACGCCGGCCTGATCGCCGCCACGGTGGCCATCGCGGGCCTGTCGGTCACGGTGTGGGCGCACCACATGTACGTCACCGGGCAGGTGCTGCTGCCGTTCTTCTCGTTCATGACCTTCCTGATCGCGGTGCCCACGGGCGTCAAGTTCTTCAACTGGGTCGGCACCATGTGGAAGGGCTCACTGAGCTTCGAGACGCCGATGCTCTGGACGGTCGGCTTCCTGGTCACCTTCCTCTTCGGCGGTCTCACCGGCGTGCTGCTGGCGGCCCCGCCGATCGACTTCCACGTCTCGGACTCGTACTTCGTCGTCGCGCACTTCCACTACACTCTGTTCGGCACCGTGGTGTACGCGATGTTCGCCGGCTTCCACTTCTGGTGGCCGAAGATGACCGGCAAGATGCTGGACGAGCGGCTCGGCAAGATCACCTTCTGGACGCTGACCATCGGCTTCCACGGCACCTTCCTGGTGCAGCACTGGCTCGGCGCCGAGGGCATGCCCCGCCGCTACGCCGACTACCTCGCCTCCGACGGCTTCACCACCCTGAACACCGTCTCGACGATCGCCTCGTTCCTGCTCGGCCTGTCGATCCTGCCGTTCCTGTACAACGTCTGGAAGACCGCCAAGTACGGCGAGAAGGTCACCGTGGACGACCCGTGGGGCTTCGGCCGTTCGCTGGAGTGGGCCACCTCCTGCCCGCCGCCGCGGCACAACTTCACCACCCTGCCCCGCATCCGCTCCGAATCCCCGGCCTTCGACCTCCACCACCCGGAGATCGCCGCCCGCGACTGGCTCGACGAGCACGGCGAACCGGCCAAGCACCTCGCCGGCGTCACCCCCGCCGCGTACGACCTGCCCGGCCGCCGCAGGCCCGCCGACGACGAGGTCCGCGAGCCCTGACCCGGACGGCTCCGCGGCCGCTCGAATACGAGCGACGCGGCCGCGGAGCCGCCCGCCCCGGAGCGCCGTCCCCGCCCGTACACCTGACACCCCCGGGCGGGCGGGGACGGCCCACCCCCGCGAACCCTTCCGAGCCAACCAACCCTCCGGTCGAGGAGCGAAGGCATGTCCAACACCGTCCTGGCCATCGGCACGGCCGCGATCACCGCCTCCGGCTGCGTCTGGTACCTGCCCGCCATCGCCGACCTGCAGGCCGGTGACGACCGCCCGCGTTCCGCCCGTACGGCCGCCGCGGCCTGCGTGACCTGGTGGGCCGGCGTCGCCCTGGCGGGCGGGCTGCTGCTGGTGCTGACGGACTGGCGGCCCGCCGCGCAGGTCGCGCTGGCCGGGCTGGTCGCCGGCGTCATCCTGCGGGTCCGCGCCCACCACCAGAGCCGCCGGGAGCGGCACGAGGACGCGGTGCGCTGGGCGATGCTCGACGCCGGGCCGATGCCGACGACGCCCCGCGCCGCCGCCCGCCAGCTGTTCGGCTGGCTGCTGGTCGGCCTGGCCGTCGCCTCCCTCGGCGCCGCCGCCATCCTCTTCACCGGCGGCGGCCCGCTCGCACCCCGCCTGGCCGCCGCGACGGGCAGCGCGCTCACGGTCTCCGCGGTCTTCCTGCTCATCGGCCTCGGCGAGGCCCGCCGGCACCGGCCCTGAACCGCGGGTACCGGCCCTGAACAGACACCCGGCCCTGACCCGCCGGCACCGGCCCTGAACGGGCACCCGTCGTCCGGGAACCGGCCGACCTCCGTGGAAACGCGCTCGCCGCTCCTCGAACATCCTTCGAATGGGGTCCTTGGGCCCTGGCGGGAAGTCCCGGTCGGACGGGAGGATGCGAGCGTCCCGTGCACCGTGCCGGGCGCGAGGAGACGGAGACGGCGATGGCGAGCGGGGCGGCGGAGACCGGTGCGCCGGTGCGGGTGTTCCTGCTGGACGACCACGAGGTGGTGCGCCGCGGCGTGCACGACCTGCTGGACTGCGAGCCCGACCTGACGGTGGTCGGCGAGGCCGCCACCGCCGAGCAGGCGTTGGTCCGGGTGCCCGCGCTGCGCCCGGACGTCGCGGTGCTCGACGTCCGCCTCGGGGACGGCGACGGTGTGGCCGTCTGCCGTGAACTGCGGTCCAAGATGCCCGATCTGGCCTGTCTGATGCTCACCTCCTTCGACGACGAGGAGGCCCTGCTCGACGCGGTGATGGCCGGCGCGGCCGGCTACGTGCTCAAGCAGATCAGCGGCACCGACCTGGTCGAGGCCGTCCGCACGGTGGCCTCCGGCCGCTCGATGCTCGACCCGGGCGCGGCCGCCCGGCTGCTCGCCCGGATGCGCGGCGACCGCGAGCCCGAGCGCCCCGCCGCCACCGGCCCGGAGCTCACCGCCCGCGAGCAGGAGGTGCTCGCGCTGATCGGCGAGGGCCTGACCAACCGGCAGATCGGCGAGCGGCTCTACCTCGCCGAGAAGACCGTCAAGAACCACGTCTCGCGCCTGCTGGCCAAGCTCGGCGTCGAGCGCCGGGTGCAGGCCGCGCTGATCGCCACCGAGCAGGCCCGGGCGTCGGCCGCCGCGGCCACGACGGGCGGTTCGGCCCGCTCCTGGTGACCGTGACCGTGACCGTGATCACCGGACCCGGACCCGGACCCGGCCCCGGCCCCACCGAAACGGGGCCGGGGCCGGGGGCGTTCATCGGGGCGGCGCTCCCGCCGACCCGGGCCGCCGCCGTTCACCCGAGCGGTGCCTCCCAGACCAGCGCCGTCCCGCCGCCCTCGGCGGCCCGCACCTCGAAGCGGCCGCCGACCTTCTCGGCCCGCTCGGCGAGGTTGCGCAGTCCGCTGCGCCGCCCGCCGTCCGGGACGCCCACGCCGTCGTCGGTCACGCTCAGCGTCACCTGCCCGCCGAGCGCCCGCAGCGCCACCTCCACCCGGCCCGCCCGCGCGTGCCGGGCCGCGTTGCTGAGCGCCTCGCCCAGGACGGCCAGTACCTGCTCGGCCAGCTCCGGCGGGACGTCGGTGTCGAGCAGGCCCTCCATGGAGAGCCGGGGCGGGAAGCCCAGCACGGCCTGCGCCTCGCCGACGGCCCGGGTGGCGCGGGCGCGCAGGCCCCGGTCCGGCTCGTTGTGGGCGCGCAGGCCGAAGATCGTCGACCGGATGATCTTGATGGTCTCGTCCAGGTCCGCGACCGCCCGGCCGACCCGGTCGGCGGCGCCCTGGCTCTCGATCAGCCGGCCCGCGCTCTGCAGCGTCATCCCGGTCGCGAAGAGCCGCTGGATGGCCAGGTCGTGGAGGTCCCGGGCGATCCGGTCGCGGTCCTCCAGCAGCGTCAACTGCTCGGCGTCGCGGCGGCGTTCGGCCAGCTCCAGGGCCAGTGCGGCCTGGTCGGCGAAGCCCTCCAGCGGGCCGGTCTCGGCCGCCGTGAACGCCTCCCGTCCGGTCTCCCGGGCCAGCAGCAGCACACCCCGGCCGAAACCCGTGGACGTCCCCAGCGGTACCGCGACCGCCGGCCCCAGCCCGTCGAACCGCCCGGGCGGACCGGCCGGATAGCGGGCGTCGCACTCCAGCGACTCGCTGGTCGCCGGCGAGCCCGACAGGTACGCGGCGCCGGACAGCGTCCCCTCGACCGGCACCGTCACCCCCAGCCGCCCGGCCGGGTCCCCGCCCAGCGCCACCTGGACGGTCAGCTCGCCCGCGCGCTCACCGGGCTCGGCCAACGCCACCGAGACGTCGGCCAGTTCGGCGCCGGAGATCTCCCGCGCCCGGCGGGCGATCAGCTCCACGACCTCCATCCGCGGCGCGCCCGACAGCAGCGCCCGGGTGATCTCCGCACTCGCCCGCAGCCACCGCTGCTGGCGCTGCGCCTCCTCGTACAGCCGCGCGTTGTCGATCGCCACCCCGGCGGCCACCGCCAGCGTGGAGATCACCACCTCGTCGTCCGCGTCGAAGTCCAGGCCGCCGCGCTTGTCGGTCAGGTACAGGTGGCCGAACACCTCGTCGCGCACCCGCACCGGCACCCCGAGGAAGGTGTGCATCGGCGGGTGGTGCGCCGGGAACCCGACCGAGGCCGGGTGGTCCGACAGCACCGGACAGCGCAGCGGCTGCGGCCGGCGGATCAGCTCGCCGAGGATGCCCCGGCCGGACGGCAGCGGCCCGATCGCGTCGATCTCCTCCTGACTCAGACCCACCGTCAGGAACTGCGACAGCGAGTGCCCGTCCGCGGCGAGCACGCCCAGCGCCGCGTACCGGGCGTCCACCAGGTCGGCGGCCGCCTCCACGATCCGGTGCAGCGCCTGGGCGAGGTCTAGCTCCCGGCCCACCGCCAGCACCGCCTCCAGCAGGCTGTGCACCCGGTCCCGGGTGCCGCGCGCCGCGTCGATGCGCCACTGGAGCTCCTCCAGCAGCTCGTCCAGGCGCAGCCGCGGCATCCGGGGCATCCGGTCCGCGTCCCCGGGTGGGGTGTCGGCGGCCGTACCGTTCGTAACCGCCGTGGCCGCAACCGACCGGGCACCGTCCGCGCCGACCACCGGCGTTCCTCCTCGTCATCGCCGGTACGGCCGCACCGGTCGCTCCTCCGCCCCGGTCAGCCGACCGGGACCGCCCCGGTCGTCGGGCCGGAGCCGCCCCGGTCACCGGACCGGGAGCCGACCCGATCATCCGACCAGGGGAATTGTCGGAAATCACGCTAGCGCCCGCGCACCCCGCGCGGAACGCCGGGTCCGGTGCGAACCGGCACCGGAGTGCGGCCCTCCGGTGGCCGCCGCCCGGCGCGCGCCCGCGCCCCCGCGCCGGACCGGGACCTCCGGCCCTGTCCGACGGGACCAGCGACCCTGTATCCCGCCCCCGGGGCAGGCCAGGGTGGCAAGGGCCGGACGGTGTGTCAGCCGCCGGCTCCGGCGGCCCGGCCGCCGGGGAACCCTGGGAGAGGACGCCGCCATGAAGCCACCCGTGCTGGCCGGGATCGACGGATCGCCGGAGAGCACCGCCGCCGCGCGGTGGGCCGCCGAGGAGGCGCTGCGCCGGGAGGTGCCGCTGCGGCTGGTGCACGCCTGGCCCTGGCTCACCGACGGCGCCTCGGCCTTCGTGAACGGCGAGGAGCTGCCGGCCGCCGCGCAGCGCATGCTCACCACGACCGCCGACGGCATCCGCCGCCGCCACCCCGGTCTGGCCGTGCACACCGACGTGGTGCTCGACGCGGCCGTGGACGGGCTGGTCTCGGCGGCGGAGGAGGCCGGGCTGCTGGTCCTCGGCTCACGCGGCCTCGGCGGCTTCACCGGCCTGCTGGTCGGCTCGGTCGGCCTGGCGGTGGCCGGCCGCGCGGCCACGCCGGTGGTCCTGGTCCGGCCCCGTGAGGAGGGCGACGCCTCCGACCGAGGGGGCGACGGACGGGACGTGGAGGAGGACGGCGTGGCGGGCGTCCAGGCCGGTGAGGTGCTGCTCGGCCTGGACGCCCGGGGCCCGGACGACGAGCTGCTCGCCTTCGCCTTCCAGGCGGCCGCGCTGCGCGGCGCCCGGCTGCGGGTGGTGCACGGCTGGGACCTGCCGCCGGCCTTCACCTACGCGGGCTGGATCCCGCCCGAGACGGAACTGGAGCAGCTCCAGGCCCTGGAGGCCAAGCTGCTCTCGCTCGCCCTGGAGGACTTCTGCGAGCGACACCCGGCGCTGACGGCCGGGGTGGAGCTGGTGCAGCGGGTGCGCCTGGGCGCGGCCCGTTCGCTGGTGGAGGCCTCCGGCGCGGCCGACCTGGTGGTGATCGGACGGCGCCGGCGCCCGCACCAGCTCGGCCCGCGCCTGGGCCGGGTGGCGCACGCCGTCCTCCACCACGCCCAGGCGCCGGTCGCGGTCGTCCCGCACCCCTGAACCGAGTGCAGGCCGTCCCGCACCCCTGACCGGGCGCCGGTCGCGGTGGTCCGGCGCCTCTGACCGGGCGCCGGCCACCGCCGGCCCGCGCCCCCGACCGGCCCGCGCGACCCGCCCGGAACGCCCGCCCGCCCCGCCGTACGGCCCGGAACCCGCCCCCCGGACCGCACCGCCGGAGCGCCCGCGGGTCGTACGGCCGGGCCGCGCGGGCCCTTGGACCCTGTTCGCCGACCGCCCCCGGGCGCAGGCTCGGTAGTGCGGGGGCCGGCCGTACCGGGCCGCCCCCGGGCGGGCCGTGGCAAGGAGTGGATCACCATGACCGAGGCAACCCCCCTCAGCGCCGACGAACTCCGGCTGCTCGCCGCCGCCGGATCCGCCGCACCCTCGCTGCACAACACCCAGCCCTGGCGGTTCCGCCCGACCACCGACCGGTGCGGCCTGGAGGTGCACGCCGATCCGGCGCGGGCCCTGCCGCTGATCGACCCGGACGGCGCCGCCCTGCAGATCTCGGTCGGCGCCGCCGTGTTCAACCTGCGCGTCGCCGCCGTACGCCTCGGCCGGGTGCCGACCGTACGGCTGCTGCCCGACCCGGGGACGCCGGGGCTGCTCGCGGTGCTCGACCTGGCCGCGCCCGGCCCGGCGGCGGCGACCGCGGTGGACGGCGGACCGCCGTTCGGCCGCGACCTCTACTCGGCGATCGCCGAACGCCACTCCAGCCGCCGGCCGTTCGCCAACCGGGACGTGCCCGAGGCCGTGCTCGGCGAACTGATCGACGCCGCCCGGGCCGAGGGCGTCACCCTGACCGCCCTGGAGGAGGACGGGGTGCACCGGGTCCTGGAGGCGACCGCCGACGCCGAACGCCGCACCGCCGCCGACCCGGGCCGGCTCGCCGAGACCCGCGACTGGCTGCGGGCCCCCGGCGACGAGGCCACCGACGGCATCCCGGTCGCGGCGCTCGGGCCGCAGGACCACGACGCGCGGGTGCCGATGCGCGAGTTCACCGGCCGGCCGCCGTACCACGCGGGCGAGGCCCGGGCCTCCGAGCGCTTCGAGGCGCTGCCCCAGCTGTGCACCCTCACCACCACCGGCGACGGCCCGGTGGACCGGCTGCGCACCGGGCAGGCGCTGGAACGGGTCTGGCTGCTGGCCACCCTGCACGGGATCCGGCTGACGATCCTGCACCAGGCCACCGAGTGGCCCGACACCCGGTGGCGGCTGCGCGACCCGGCCGAAGGACCGGGCCACGTCCAGCTGGTGCTCCGGGCTGGCTACGGCCCGCCCGGCGCGGCCACCCCGCGCCGCCCGGTGAGCGAGGTCCTCGACCTCGTCTAGCGCGTGTCAGACAAGCCTTGGCGCCCCGGAACGGCCGGGCCGGTGGTGGTGCCGCGACTGCCCGGCGGCACCACCTCGGCCCGGACCCTCAGATCGGGGCTGGCGCGGAAGCGGAGCGTGAACTCCACGATCTGGCCCACCCTCAGCGGCGGCGGATCGGCGATCATCAGATCCCCCTCCTCCGGGGACATCACCAGCTCGCCCCCGGCCGGCACCTCCAGCCCGGTGACCGGCTCCCAGCGGCCCGCCGCGCCCAGGTGCCGGTGCCGCTTCAGGGTCACCGCGCCACCGAACTCCCAGCTCGCGCCGATCAGCCGGTCCGGCACATCGCCCGGGTTGCGGACCGTGAAGAAGGCCGCCGTGGCGGTGGCCGCGCCCGCCGTCGGCAGCAGCAGCCGGCCCGGCCCCGCCTCCACCGGCCGCTGCCGCCCCGCCCCGCCGACCGCCGTCCACCCGGACAGCAGCACCAGCGCCAGCGCCGCCGCCCCCACCGGCGCGGCCGCCGCCCGCAGCCGTACGAGCCGCGCCCTCATCGCGCCACCCCCGGCCGTCCGGCCCCTCGTCGCTCCGGCCGTCCGGCTCCCCGCGGCCCCGGCCGTCCGGCTCCCCGCCGGTCCGGGCGCCAGGTGCGCAGCCGCAGGCTGTTGCCCACCACCAGCAGCGAGCTCAGCGACATCGCCACCGCCGCCGGCATCGGGTTGAGCAGTCCCACCGCCGCCAGCGGGATCAGCACGGCGTTGTAGCCGAACGCCCACACCAGGTTCACCCGGATCGTGGCCAGCGTCCGCCGGGCCAGCAGCACGGCGTCCACCACCGCCTCGATGTCCCCGCGCACCAGGGTCAGCCCCGCCGCGCCGATCGCCGCGTCGCTGCCCGAGGCGAGTGCCACCCCGAGGTCCGCCGAGGCCAGCGCGACCGCGTCGTTGACGCCGTCGCCGACCACCGCGACCGTCCGCCCGGCGCCGCGCAGCTCCGCCACCACCTCGGCCTTGCGCTCCGGGGAGGCCGAGTCGTGCACCCGCCGGATGCCGAGTTCACCGGCCACGGCCCGGGCCGCGCCCGGCCCGTCCCCGGTGAGCAGTACGGTCTCCAGCCCCAGCCCGCGCAGCCGGTGCAGCGCCCGCCAGCTGCCCGACCGTACGGTGTCGCCGACCGCCAGCACGGCCGACGGCCGGCCGTCCAGCTCCACCACCACCGCGGTCCGGCCCGCCGCACCGGCCGCCGTCACCGCCTCCGCCAGCGCCGGGGCGAGCGGCGCGCGGCCGTCCGGACGGACCACCCGGACCGTCCGCCCCTCGACCCGGCCCGCCACACCGACCCCGGCGGTCGCCGCGAAGCCGTCCACCGGCGGCAGGGAGCCGGGCCCCTCGCCGTCCCGGCAGGCGGCCGCCACCAGCGCCCGCCCGATCGGGTGCTCCGACCGGCGCTCCACCGCGGCGGCCAGCCGCAGCACCTCCGCCTCCCGGACGCCCGCGGCCACGGTGACCTCCGCCAGCCGCATCCGGCCGGTGGTGAGCGTGCCCGTCTTGTCCAGCACCACGGTGTCCATCCGGCGCAGACTCTCCAGCACCTCCGGACCGCGCACCAGCACGCCCAGTTCGGCCCCGCGGCCGGTGGCCGCCAGCAGGGCCGTCGGCGTCGCCAGCCCCAGCGCGCACGGACAGGCGACCACCAGCACCGCGACCGCCGCCGTCACCGCCGCCTGCGGGTCGGCGCCCGCGCCCAGCCAGAAGCCCAGCACGCACACCGCCACCGCGAGTACGCACGGCACGAACACCCCGGCCACCGCGTCCGCCAGCCGCTGCGCCCGCGCCTTGCCGGCCTGCGCCTCGGCCACCAGCGCGGTGATCCGGGCGAGTCGGGTGTCCGCGCCGACCGCCGTGGCCCGGACCACCAGCGCGCCGCCGACGTTCACCGCGGCACCCGCCACCCGGTCGCCGGGGCCGACCTCCACCGGGACGCTCTCCCCGGTCAACAGGCTCAGGTCCAGCGCCGAGGTGCCCTCCACCACCACCCCGTCGGTGGCCACCCGGTCACCCGGCCGCACGACGAACTCCCGGCCGGGCAGCAGCAGTTCGACGGGCATCAGCCGTTCCTCACCGCTCTCCGGGTCGCGGACGCAGACCTCCTTGGCGCCCAGTTCGGCCAGCGCCCGCAGCGCCGAACCGCCGCGCCGCCGCACCCGGCCCTCCAACAGCCGTCCGGCCAGCACGAACAGTGGCACCCCGACCGCCGCCTCCAGGTAGACGTGCGCGCCGCCGCCGGTCGCGGTCAGCTCGAACGGCATCCGCATGCCGATCGCCCCCGCGCCACCGAACACCAGCGCGTACGCCGACCAGCCGAAGGAGGCCACCACCCCGAGGCTCACCAGGGTGTCCATGGTCGCGGTGCTGTGCCGCAGCCCCTGCCGGGCCCGCCGGTGGAACCCGGCCGACCCCCAGCTCACCACCGGTACGGCCAGGGCGAAGCAGACCCACTGCCAGCCGGGGAACTGCCAGGCCGGCACCATCGACAGCACCAGCACGGGCAGGGACAGCAGCGCCGTCAGCACCAGCCGCGGCGCCTCCCCGGCTGCCTCGGCCACCGGTACGGGCGGCGCGCCCGGTGCCACCGGTTCGGCGTCGTACCCGGCCGCCTCGACCGCCGCCACCAGCTCCCCGACCGGCACCCCGGCCGGGTGCAGCACCCGGGCCCGGCCGGTCGCCAGGTTGACGCCCGCGGTGACCCCGTCGATCCGGGCCAGCCGCTTCTCCACCCGCCCGACGCAGGCCGCGCAGGTCATCCCGCCGACCGCCAGGTCCGTGCTCACCAGGACCTCGCCGGCCGGCGCGTCCGGGCCGCTCACCGCGCGGCCCCCATCCCCAGGTGGTGCCCGCCCGTTCCGGGCGTGCCCCCGCCGCTCCCGGGCACCAGGCCCGGCGACACCGGCCCGGCCTCCCGTCCGGCCGCGAACGCCACCGCGAACACCACCACCAACAGCAGGGCGAACCCCGCCAACCCACGCAACGACCGGCCACCCGGTGACTTCGTACTCACCTCCCACCAGTCGGCCGCCCCGCCCGGCCGGTTCCCGTACGGATGGAACGGAAAAAGGGGAGGAGCGGGAGGCCGGCCGGCCTCCCGCTCCCGGGGTACGGGGACCGGCGCCTTACGGCAGCGGCAGCCGGACGGTCTGCGGGTCGTGGTCGCTCAGCTGCGCGGCGAACTCGCTGTTGAGGTGCACGATGTCGTAGGAGTAGGCGGTGGCCGCGAGGGCGGGCGAGATCAGGATGTGGTCCAGGACCTGCGAGTTGCCCTCGTAGACGTAGCTGTAGCGTTCGGCGGCGGGCAGGGTGCGCGGGAGGTCGACCAGGGAGCCGCCGGCCGTCAGCAGGTCGGTGGTCACCGAGAACTCGAAGTCGTTGAGGTCGCCGAGGACGATGACCGCGGCGTTCGGGTCGACGGCGAGGATCTGGTCGGTGAAGGCCTTCACCACCGAGGCCTGGTTGTGGCGCTGGGTCTCGGAGGAGCGGGCCGGTGGCTGGTAGCGGCCGAACAGCGGCTGGTCGCCGCCCTTGGAGTTGAAGTGGTTGGCGATCACGAAGACCGGCCGGCCGTTCCAGCGGAACTCGCCCGCCAGCGGCTTGCGGCTGGCGCCGAACGCCGAGTTCGTCGGGTCGATCCGGCCGGGGGAGTAGGCCAGCGACGGCACCCCGCCGGTGTTGGCCACGGAGTTCGCGGTGGTGGCGCCCGCGCCCGGCCGGTCGGTGAAGCTCAGGCCGCGGTCGGTGCGGTACAGGAAGACCTGCCGGATGTTGCCGCCCGGCTCGCCGCCGTCCTGGTCGTTCTGCGGGCTGATCTGCCGGTACGAGTAGGCCGGACCGCCCGCCGCGGAGATTGCCGTGATCAGCCGGGACATCGTCTGGTCGGCGGCGGTGGTGCCGCTGTCGGTCGCGCCGTCGTTGTCCTGGATCTCCTCCAGGGCGACCAGGTCGGGCGAGCGCAGGTTGTTCACCACGGCCGCCGCCAGCCCGTCGAACGTGCTCTGCGGGTCGGTCGGGTCGAGGTTCTCCACGTTGAAGGTCGCGGCGGCCAGTTGGCCGGCGCCGGCTGCGGCGGCGGTCTCCGGGGCGATCCCGCCCGGCGTGACGGTCGGCGAAGTGGCCGGCAGCAGCTTGAAGTTGCCGAAGGAGTAGTCCAGCACGCCGACCGTCGCCCCGGCGAGGGTGTCGCCGACATTTGCGGACGGGGTGGGCGCCAGCAGGTCGTCGACGAGCACCCGCTCCGGGTTGAAGTCGCCCGCCTGCACCACGATCCCGCCTCGGGAGGTTCGGGTGGTGCTGCCGGCCGGGACCACCGGGATCTCGCCGAAGGAACTGCGCGGGCCGACCACCGCCGCGCCGTCCAGCTCGACCCGCATGCCCTCCAGGGACTCCCAGAAGTCGATGCCGTCGGTGGCGGGCTGGAACACCCCGCTCGTCTCCACGCTGCCGGTCGCGTCGTCGTCGATCACCGTCGCCGGCGGGACCCGCCCGCCCGCGCCGACCACCGTGGGCGCCGGCAGCGCCGCGTTGTGGGCGACCAGGGTCACCGACGGCGAGGTCAGTTCGGTGATGGTCAGGTTGGCGGTGCCGCCGGTGCCGCCCGGGCGGAACTCGCTGACCGTCCCGCCGACCGTCACCGAGTCCGCCACCGCCACCGAGGGCGCGGAGCCGGTGTAAACGAACAGGCCCTCGCTGGTCGCCGGGTCGGCGTCCGGCTGCGGGTCCTGGAACCAGAACCCGTTGGCCCCGACCGCCGTCACCACCCCCGGGAGGCCGCTGACGCTCTGGCCGGACCGCGGTGAGAGGTGCGCCGCGCCCTGCACGTCCCGTATTCGGGTGCCCCCGCCGCCGCCCCCGGTGTACGCGGAGTTGCGCGGGTTCGGCGCGGTGAGCGCGAAGTCCGCCGCGTTGGCGTCGGTGTCGACGGCCCCGCCGCCGGCCCGCAGCGCGGCGGTGGTGTTCGACAGGTTCCCGGTCGGCGAGCCCTCCGCCGAGCTGGCCGAGGGGCCGTACCCGAGGAAGTCCCGCACGCCCGGCTGCGTCGCGCACCCGGTCGAGCAGGTCAGGGCGGTGCCGTTGGTCACCAGCGCGACCTTGCCGCTGGTCGCGCTCATCGCGACGGTGCCGGTCGCGTCGGGCGTGGGCAGCGGCGCGCCGGAACCCGCGCCCGCGGCCTCCTTCACGAGGAAGTACCGGCCGGGCGGGATGCTCCCGGACAGCGTGGTCCGCGACCAGGACGACCCGGAGGCCGAGGCGTACTGCACGCTCCAGCCGGTCACGTTCACCGTGGTGGTGCCGCGGTTGTACAGCTCGACGAAGTCATGGGTGTACGGGGCACCGCTGTTGCCGCCCCCGCCGAACACCTGGCTGATGACGATGTCCGGCGAGAGCGCCTGCGCGGGGCTGCCGGGCAACCCCAGCAGCGCCCCCGTCAGGACGGCGGTGGTGACCGCCGCCCCCGCTCGCAGCCGGACTCGGACCTTGTGCCGCATCGGATTCCTCCTGACGACCTGACGACCAGTGGAACATCGGGCGCTGCGTGTGTAGCACCGCCACTGGTGCTGTACCGCGGGCGGCGGCCGACGGCCAGGCGTACAACGGACGAACAGGCGGACCGGGGGAGGCCGGGGCGCGACGGGGGCGAACGGTGGGGCGGCCGGGGCGGCCGGGGCGGTCGGGCTCAGTCGGGGCGGTCGGTCAGCGTGATGCGGATGCCGACCGTGCCCCGGTCGCCGCGGCGCAGCTTGCTGCCGAGCAGGGTGAGGACGCCGAGCAGGCCGTACTTCTGGCGCAGCAGCGTGCGGTACGCGGCGGTGCGCTCGGGGGTGCAGATCTCGGCGACGCCGGGGTACTGCTCGCCGGTCGGGTTGCCGCGCACGTCGCAGGGGCCGACCAGCACGTCGGCGCGGTTGCGGATCCGCTTGACCTTCCAGGAGTCGGCGACGGTCCAGACGCCCAGCGCGTCGCCGTCCCGCACCACCCAGACCGGGGTGGGCACGCCGGTGCCGTCCTTGCGGTAGGTGGTGACCAGCAGGTAGCTGCCGGAGGAGAGGCGGACGAGGCGTTCTAGCTGGTCCTTGGAGGGCGGCGGTGTGGCGCTCATGAGGGGAGATCCTAGACGGCCGTCCCGGTCGGGACCGACGGACGGGCCGACGCGTGCGTGGGGCGTCGTGTGCCGTCCGGCGTGTTCCGGTCCGTCAGTGGCCCCGGTCGGCGGTGGTCCTTCGGTGGCCGCGGTCAGCGGCGGCCGGTGCGCGGGGCGTGGAGGCGGGCGCGGAAGGCGCGCAGGAGCCGGCGGCGGGTGCCACCACGCGCCCGGCGCGCGCCCAGGGCGGTGGATCCCACCGCTCGCGCGCCCACCGCTCGGGTGCCCAGGGCGGTGGCACCCGCAGTGACCGGCGCGGCGCCGATGAGCTCCGGGACGGAGAACTCCGGGACGGCGAACTCCGGGGCGGAGAACTCCGGGACGGCGAACTCCGGGGCGGAGAACTCCGTGACGGCGAGCTCCGGGGCGGCCGGTCGCGGCACGGCCGGGGACCAGCGGCGGCGCCGCTTCAGGCTCCGCCCGGCGGCCAGCAGGATGAGCGCGGCCCCCAGCGCGGACGCCGTCCAGCCGGCCGGCCCGAGCGCGTGGTCGGCCTGCTCCAGGGCGCGGGGCAGGCCCCCGTCGGCGGGACTCGGGGCGGAGGAGGCGGTGGTGTCCTCCACCAGCCGGCCGACCGGGTCGACCCTGCCGGCCGCGGCGAAGCCCCAGTCCAGCAGGAGCGCCGCCTCGTCGTACACCTGAACCTGCGCCTCCGGGTGCATCACGGTGACCAGCAGGGTGCGCCCGCCGCGTTCGGCGGCGCCGGTGAAGGTGGCGCCGGCGTTGGTGGTGTAGCCGTTCTTCACCCCGATCAGTCCGGGGTAACGGCCGAGCAGCTTGTCGGTGTTGGCGATGTCGAAGGTGGTGCGCAGGCCCGTCACCTTGTCCACGGCCCCGGGGAAGCGGGCGGTCCGGGTGCCGCAGTACGACCGGAAGTCCGCGTTGCGCAGCCCGGCCCGGGCGAACAGGGTCAGGTCGTACGCCGAGGAGACCTGGCCCTCCTGGTCGTAGCCGTCCGGGGAGATCACATGGGTGTCCCGGGCCTGGAGGGCGTCGGCGCGGGCCTGCATCTCGGTGACCGTGCGGGCCAGGCCGCCGTTCATGTGGGAGAGCACGTGCACGGCGTCGTTGCCGGAGGAGAGGAAGACGCCCCGCCACAGGTCCTCGACCCGATAGGTGAGGTTCTCCTTGATGCCCACCAGGCTGGAGCCGGGGCCGATCCCGGCCAGTTCGGCGGGGGCCACCCGGTGTTCGGCCGTGCGCTCGAACTTCGGCAGCACGGTCTCGGCGAACAGCATCTTCAGGGTGCTCGCCGGCGGCAGCGGCAGATGGGCGTTCTGCGCGGCCAGCACCTCGCCCGTCCCCGCGTCGGCCACCAGCCAGGACCGTCCGGTCAGCTTCGGCGGCAGCGTGGGCGCCCCGGCCCGCGGCGCCACCTGGACGGCAGAGCGGGCCAGCCGTTCCCCACCGATCACGCTCACCGCGTCCTGCGCCGTCGCCGGCCCGGCCACCGGCCCGGCCGACAGCAGGGCGGAGCCCAGGGCGGCCGCCCAGCAGCTGACGAAGCGTGACCTCTGCACATGCCGAACGTACCCGCACCGCCCCGCGGCCGCCCCGCGCGCTGCTCCGTCCGGAGACCCGCCCGCGGAGCCCGGCGCCGGGCCTGTGCGGCGCCGGTCGCGGGACGTCCGGAGCGGCGCCGCCTCACCCGAATGGCGTAGCCCCGTGCTGGGCATGGTGGAGTCGTACCGGCCGGTAGGGTCCGGTCGCCGACGAACCGCCGAGGAGCCGTGGTGAGCGGTACGGAGATCGCGTACAGGGACGTCCAGCACAGGGACATCGAGGTCAACGGCGTACGGCTGCACATCGCCGAGCAGGGGGAGGGGCCGCTGGTCGTGCTGCTCCACGGGTTCCCGGAGAGCTGGTACTCCTGGCGGCACCAGTTCGCCGCCCTCGCCGGGGCCGGCTACCGGGTGGTGGCCCCCGACCAGCGCGGGTACGGGCGCAGCGAGCAGCCGGAGGCCGTCGACGCGTACACCCTGCTCCACCTGGTGGGCGACGTGACCGCGCTGGTGCGGGCGCTGGGCGAGGAGCGGGCCGTCCTGGTCGGGCACGACTGGGGCGCGCCGGTGGCCTGGGCGGCGGCGACGCTGCGCCCGGACGTGGTGCGCGCGGTGGCGGGCCTGAGCGTGCCGCCGGCCCCGGTGGCCGGGCTGCCCCCGACGAGCGTGTCCCGCGCGGCCTTCGGGGACGGCTTCTACCAGCTGTACTTCCAGCCCCTCGGCGTCGCCGACGCCGAGCTCGGGCAGGACCTCCGCTCGACCTTCCGCCGGGTGCTGGCCGGCGGTTCCGGCGACCGGAGCGGGGCGCACGACCCGAGCGCCTGGGTGGTGCCGGAGGGCGCCACGCTGCTGGACACCATGCCCGAGCCGGAGCGGCTGCCAGGCTGGCTCACCGAGGAGGACGTCGAGGTCTTCGTCGCCGACTACGCCCGGCACGGCGGGCGGGCGTTCACCGGCGGGCTCAACTGGTACCGCAACATCGACCGCAACATCGAGCTGCTCACCGCCTTCGACGGACGGGGCGTCGAGGTGCCCGCGCTGTTCGTGACGGGCGACCGGGACATGGTGAACGCGCTGATCCCGCCGGAGGTGATGAAGGTCCTGCTGGACCGGGTGCCCGGGCTGCACCGGCGCGTCACCCTGCCCGGCTGCGGCCACTGGACCCAGCAGGAGCGGCCCGTGGAGGTCAACGCCGCGCTGCTGGACTTCCTGCGGCACCTGGACGGCTGACCCCTCCCGTCCCCGAGGGTCGCCGCCGTGGCCTCTCCGCCCGTCGGTGCTCAGACCGGCAGCAGCCGCGCGACCAGGTCGGCGAGCCGGCGGGCGTTGCGGCACGGGTGCATGTCGACCACCCCGGCGTACGCGTGGGCGGCCGAGTCGCCCTCGGACCACAGCGCGGGCTGCTCCGGGTTGAGCCAGTGCACCCGCCGGGCCCGCGCGGCGATCAGCCGCAGCGCCGGGAGGTTGGGGTCGCGGTGGTTGGTGCGGGCGTCGCCGAGGATCAGCACGCTGGTGCGCGGGCCGACGGCGTCCGCGTACCGCTCGGCGAATTCGCCCAGCGCCGCGCCGTAGTCGCTGTTGCCGTGCCAGCCGTACACCTCGGCCTCGGTGAGGACCCGCCGGCCCAGCGGCTCCGGTTCGGCGCGCCCGGCCCGGACCAGGTGGGTCACCTCGGCGGTCCGGTTGACGAAGGCGAACACCCGCACCCGGCTGAACTGGTCGCTCATCGCCTGCACCAGCAGCATGGTGAAGTTGGCGAAGCCGGCGACCGAGCCGGAGACGTCGCAGAGCAGCACGATCTCCGGCCGGGCCGGCCGCCGGGTCCGGTACGCCGGGCGCAGCGGTACGCCGCCGGTGGAGAGCGAACGGCGCAGGGTGCGCCGCAGGTCGATCGTCCCGCGGGCGGCCCGGCGCCGGCGGGCGGCCAGCCGGGTGGCCAGCTTGCGAGCCAACGGCTGGACGGTGCGCCGCAGTTCGGCGAGCTGGTCGCGGCCGGCGGCGAGGAAGTCCAGCTGGTCCGGGCTCGGCGCGACGGCCCGTTCGGCGATCCGCTCGGTGCCGCGCAGCTCGGCGACGCGGCGCCGGGCCTCGGTGCCGACCAGGGCGCGGAAGTCCTGGATCCGGCGGCGGATCTCGTCGGCGGCGATCCGGTCGGTGAAGTCGGGCAGGTCGGTGAAGTCCGGCAGGTCGGTGCCGGCCCGCAGCGCGGCGAGCACCCGGGCAAGCAGGGTCTCCGGCCGGAGCCGGCCGAGCGTCTGGTGGGCGGACCAGCCGTCGGAGCCGGGCGTGGAGCCGGTGCCGTAGCGCCCGTACGCCTGCACGGCCTCGCCGGCCAGCCGGGCCAGCGCCTGCCGGTCGTTCGCGGCGAGGGCGGCGGCGAGGCGTTCGCGCAGGTCCTCGGCGTGGTCGTCCCGGCCGGGTCCGGGCGCCCGCCCGTCGTCCCGGGCACCCTCCGGGGCGCCGGCCCGGGTGCTCTCCAAGGCGCCGACGCCGAGCGGGAAGAACAGGTCGAAGGTGGCGTCGAACACCGCCCGGTGGCCGTCGGTGCGCAGCAGTGCGGCGGCGAGGCCCGCGCGCAGCTGCTCCCGCTCGGCCAGCCCGAGGACCTCGACCACGGCTGCCGCGTCCACGGTCTCGGCCGGTCCGATCCGCAGCCCGTGCCCGCGCAGCGCCCGGACGAAGGCGGTCAGCCGTACGGCGACGGCGCCGGGTGTCGGTGCGCCGGCCGGGGCCGCGTCCGCCGTGTTCGGGGCCGCCGCGGCCGGGGCCGCGTCCGTGGTGCCCGTCACGCCAGGGTCAGCTTCCGGGTGGCCTTCAGCACGTCCTCCTGGTGCTTGAGGACCACCCCGAGGCTGGCGCCGACCACCGCCTCGTCCAGGGTGTCGGCGCCCAGCGCGAGCAGGGTGCGCGCCCAGTCGATGGTCTCCGCCACCGACGGCGCCTTGCGCAACTCCATCGCCCGCAGCGCGCCGACCACCCGGACCAGCGACTCGGCGAGCACCGCGTCCAGGCCGGGCACCCGGAGCTCGACGATCCGCCGCTCCAGCTCCGCGTCGGGGAAGTCCAGGTGCAGGAAGAGGCAGCGCCGGCGCAACGCCTCGGACAGCTCCCGGGTGGCGTTGGAGGTGAGCAGCACGAACGGGCGGCGGTCGGCGGTGATGGTGCCGAGCTCCGGGACGGTCACCTGGAAGTCGCTGAGCACCTCCAGCAGCAGGCCCTCGACCTCGGCGTCGGCCTTGTCCAGCTCGTCGACCAGCAGCACGGTGGGCTCCTCGCCGCGGATCGCGGTGAGCAGCGGCCGGGTCAGCAGGAACTCCTCGCCGAAGATGTCGGCGCGGGCCTGGTCCCAGCTCTCGCCCTGGCCGGCGGTGATCCGCAGCAGCTGCTTGGCGTGGTTCCACTCGTACAGTGCGCGGGCCTCGTCGATGCCCTCGTAGCACTGCAGCCGCACCAGCCGGGCCGCGCCGACCCGGGCGACGGCCTTGGCCAGCTCGGTCTTGCCGACCCCGGCCGGGCCCTCCACCAGCAGCGGCTTGCCCAGCCGGTCCGCGAGGAAGACGGTGGTGGCCACCGCCGTCGACGCCAGGTAGCCGACCTCGGCGAGGGCACGGGTCACGTCCTCCACCGACTCGAAGAATCCCGTCCCGGTGGTCCGTCCTTCGCCGCCCATGCCCTCAACTCCCGTCCGACCGACCTGTGCCCAGAACCCTACCGGCCGGTCACTTCCGGGCGGCGTCCGCGCCGCGATCCGCCCGCGCCGCAATTCGTTCGACCGGCGGGCGGAGGCGCTGGAGCGCTGGGTGGCGGACCGGGACGGTGGCTGCGCGGGCTGATGGGGGACGTCACCGCCGCCGACCCGGGAGTGCGGTTCGGCGGCGGGATCGTCCTGGGGGCACCGGATTCGCCGGCCGAGGCGGCCGGTCGGGCCGTCGAGCGGCTCTTCGCGGCGCTCCCGGGACGCGATGAGGTCCTCTGTTCCGTTACGAGAGGGCCTAGTTGACGTAGATGTGCGGTGCGCCCGGCACGCTGGAGTCGCTCACCGGGCCGTAGGTGGCGCTGAACCAGCCCACGGAGAAGCAGGTGCTGGGGCCGGAGTACTTGTTGAACGGCTGCGCGGTGAAGCCGATGCTCAGGTTGGTGTTGGAGGTGGTGCCGGCGATGCTGCCGGGCGCCCGGTAGACGCAGGTGATGGTGCCGAGGATGGTCCGCAGCACCACCGTGGTCTGCATCGGCGTGCCCGGGCCGGACGGGCCGAGGGTGACCGGGTTGCCGGCGCTGTCGCTGACCGCGTTGGTGAACGGCAGGTTGTTGACGGTGATGCTCTGCACCCCGGTGACGCCCAGCACGTTGCTGGTGCAGGAACCGAAGGTCTGGGTGTCCAGCCGCTCGGTCGCCGTGCCGGGGGCGTCCGGGTTGTCGGTCACGGTGGCGGAGAACGAGGAGGCGGCGCACTTGATGCCGCTCGTCCCGGTCGCGCTGGAGTAGAAGGTGGCGTAGGTGCCGGGCAGCAGGTTGGCGGTGAGCACGTCGCCGACCGCGACCGCGGTGCCGCCGGCGCTGCCGTGGGTCAGCACGGCGGTGCCGGTGGTGCGGGCGGGGGAGGCGGCCCGGTCGGGGACGGCCTGGGCGGGGGAGACGGCGGTGGCGGTCAGCGCCGCGACGGCGAGGGCCGCGGCGGGGAGGGTGCGGCGGATGCGCATGAGGGTGTGCCTCCGTACGGAGTCGGGTGGGGGAGTGCGGTTCCGGTTCCGTACGTCCCTCGCGGACCGGCGGCGGACCGGCGATGGTCCGGCCGGTGCCGTGGGGACGTGGTGCCGCGTACGGCGTGCCGCGTACGGCAGGCCGTGGGGGGCGTGCCGCACAGGGCGTGGTGGCACGTACGGCGCGCCACGGGCCCGGCGCCACGGGCCCGTTCACGGGTGGGGCGAGCGGGGGTTCCCGCCGACGGCTGCCACCGTCGGGCGGGCGTTCGCCATACTTGCCGTGCGGTACGCGGGGGAACGTCGGGCGGACGGCTCGCGGGGAGCCGGTCGCCCGGTTGGAAACCTGCGAGTGTTGTAAACCCGACGCTTCGTCAATGTCAATGGCATGTACAGGAGTTGGGGGTGGAGATGACGATGGGACTGAATCCCGTCCAGGGCGGCGAGACGCTGCTGCCCGGCGCCAGGGCCGGCCGGGACCCGGCCAGGTCCATCAAACGCGGGCCGAGCCGGCTGCCACCCGGGGTGGTCGCGGCCACGCAGCGCGAACGGCTCTTCGACGCGCTGGTGCACACCGTGGCCCGGCAGGGCTACCAGCACGCCACGGTCAGCGACATCTGCCGGGCGGCGGGAGTGACCCGGCCGGTGTTCTACGAGCTGTTCAGCGGCAAGGAGGACGCCTTCCTGGCCACCCACCGGCACGGCACCGGGGTGGTCATCCGGCGGATGGCGGCGGCCTTCGCGGCCGAGCCGGAGGACTGGTGCGCGGGGATCCGCGAGGCCCTCCGCGCGATGCTCCAACTGCTCGCCGGCGTACCGGCCTTCGCCACCATGGCGGTGATCGAACTGGAGGCGCTGGGTGCCTCCGGGCGGCAGGAGCGCGAGCACCTCCTCACCCGGTTCCGGACGTTCTTCGTCGAGGTGCCCCAACCGCCCGGAGGCGTACCGGCCCAGGGCCTGGTGGACGCGGTCGTCGGCGGGGTGTACGCGACGCTGTACCGGGCGATTGACGCCGGGCGGACCCGTGAACTGCCCGAACTGCTGCCCACCCTGGGCCTGTTCTGCCTGGCGCCGTTCCTCGGCCCGGCGGAGGCGGCCCGGCGGCTGGCCGCCGGTGATCCTTCGTCCACCCGTCTTGACCGGTCCAATACCGGGCAGTAGCTTCGCAGTTGAGCCACTGCGGCCCGAACGGCCCCGCCCCGCTGCCGAGGGGCGGCCGGTCCACGGTCCGGAGCCGCAGACGCTGTCCGCGCCAGGACAACGTGCCAGTGCCTGCACACCCCCACCCTTCGAGGGAGCACACATGGCCATGTCCGAGGACCCTGCCCGCACACCCGAATCCCCTGACGCACCCGGTTCCACCGACTTCACCGATTCCCCTGATTCCACCGATTCCGCCGGGGCGCCTGCGGCCGAGACGTCCGGAGCCGCCGGCCACCGCGGCCGGGTCCGGCTGAGGCGGGCGGCGCTGATGGCCGTCCCCGCCGTCGTCGCCGCCGGCGCCCTGATGACGCTCACCGCACAGGGCGTGCTCGCCGCCCAGTTCGCCATCTCCGGCATGCCGTTCACGGTCACCGCGGACAGCCTGGACGGCCAGGGCTTCGAGCAGTTCGGCGGCCTGGACCACATGATCGAGGGCAGCCCGAACGAGGGCGACACCGGCGGCCAGGTGCTGGTGGCCATCTCGGCGATCAAGAACGCCTCGCTCACCAAGCTCTGCCAGAGCGTCGACCTCGGCGGCATCAACCTGCTGATCAGGGCCGGCGACGCGGGTACACCGGTCACCGCCACCGACCTCACCACCGACTCCGACCTGCTCTCCGGCGACGCCTCGTTCACCAACATCGAGATCGGCGGCGACGCCAGCACCTTCACCAAGGCCGGGGTCAAGGGCCAGCCCGGGGTCTTCGGCCAGCAGGCCGACACCGTCACCATCCGCAACCTGCGGCAGCACAACTACGCCACCACGGCGGGGGCGTTCAAACTGCCCAACCTGCGGCTGAGCTTCAGCTCGGAGGGCTGCTGACCATGGCGGCGGCACGGCGCGCGCGGGAGAGATCGGAGTCGTCGGGCTCGGCGAAGCCGTCGGGGTCGGACTCGTCGGGGTCGGCGGAGTCGCCGGGTTCCGGTCCGGGGTCGCCGAGGCCGGTGACGCGGTCGCGCAGGCGCCCGGGCTGGCGGGCCCGGCGGCCGTTCTGGGGCGGGGTGCTGGTGCTGCTCGGCGGCGCCGAGATCCTGTTCACCCTGCGGGCGCCGCTGCCCGTCGTCCTCCACATCGGGATGCAGGGGCTGGCCGGCTACCTGGTCCCGGTCGTGCTGGTCCTCTGCGGCGTGCTGATCCTGGTCAACCCGGCGCAGCGGCTGTTCTACTCGATCCTCGCCGTGCTGCTGTCACTGGCCAGCTGGCTGACCTCCAACCTCGGCGGCTTCCTGATCGGCATGCTGCTGGGCCTGGTGGGCGGCTGCCTCACCTTCGGCTGGCTGCCCGACCAGCCCCCGCGTCGGCGCCTGCGTCAACTGGTGGGCGCGCGCCGGTCCGCCGTCCCGGCCGATCGGGCCGCCCCGGCCGCCCCGGGCGCCTCCGCTCGGGCCGAGGCGGCCGAGACGGGATGACCCCGGGCGGCCCGCGACGGGGCCGGCCCGCGACGGGGCCGGACCGGGACCAACGTCCCCGTCCGGCCCGTCGGACCGGGACCATCGGCCCTTCCCGGCCGTCGGCCCCGGCCCGTTGAATGACCGTACGGCCACCGGGGGTGAACTCTCTTCTGCCAGCCTCCGTCCGAGTGAACTCCCGGTGTCCGTACAGGAACTGACGTGTGATTAGCTTGCTGATCATGGAGTTCACCAGCACCGCCGCCACCACCGACGAGTACGACCGGCTGATCGCCCGTCACCACGCGATGCTCCTGCGTCGGCAGATCCTCACCCCGGGGCAGTCGTCCCCCGCCCCGCCGTCCGCGGTCAGGGCCGCGGACCACGACGGCGCCGGCGACCGCCGGCTCATCCTGGGCACCCTCCCGCTGGTCGCCCCGCTCGCCGAACTCATCGACGACCTCTACGCGTTCATGTTCCAGCGGCGGCCCTTCCTGCGCCCGCTGTTCCCCGGTTCGATGGAGTTCCAGCAGGTCCACCTGGAGCGGATGTTCGAGTTCCTGATCGAGCACCTGGACCGCCCGGACGAGCTCGCCGACCGGCTGCACCGGCTCGGCCGCGACCACCGCAAGCTCGGCGTCCGCCCGGTCCACTACGAGGCCTTCGAGGAGGCCCTGCGCGAGGCCCTGCGCCACCGCGCGGGCACCGGCTGGAGCGCCGCCCTGGACGCCGCCTGGACCAGGATGCTGCGCTTCGCCGTCACCGCGATGGTGGCCGGCGCCGAGTCCGCGCTCACCGAACCCCCGTACTGGCACGCCGTGGTGACCGGCCACGAACGCCGTCACCCCGGACTCGCGGTGATCCGGGTGCGCACCGGCGAGCCCTACCCGTACCGCGACGGCGGCCACGGCACGGTCGAGCACCCGCTGCTGCCGCACAGCTGGCGGCAGTACCCGATGGAGGGCGTGCCGGGCGCGGACGGCAACGAGCTGGAGTTCCACGTCCGGCACACCGGCGCCGACGGGGTCGGCGCCGCCCTGGTCGAGCGCACCGCGGTCGGCGACCGGCTGCGGCTCGGCCCGCCCCGCGGCGGCCCGGCCTGAGCCGGCCCGGCCGCGAGGGGTCCCGTCGCGAGGGCCCGCCGGCGGCTCAGCGGTAGCAGTAGGAGTCCGAGGAGGCGTCCCCGCCCGCCAGGTGCGTCTGGTGCACCCGCAGCCCCCGGAACTCCGCGCCGTGCGGGAAGAACCGGTGGTCGACCGTCAGCCCGCCGGCCTCGGTGTCGGCGTCCAGCTTGACGATCCACGGCTCGATGCCGTCCGGGTAGAACTGGTCGTCCCACGCCCCGTACAGCGAGTTGGTCAGGTACACCCGCCGCCCGTCCCGGCTGATCTCGACCATCTGCGGGCCGCCGTTGAGCGGGGTGCCGGGCTCGGCGGGGTGCGGGGTGCGGGCGGTGATGCCGCCGAGCCGCACCGAACCGGTCAGCCGCGGGTGGAACGGGTCCGACACGTCGTACTGGAACAGCTCCCCGGTGCCCCAGGCCGAGACGTACAGCCAGTGGTCGTCCACCGACAGGTTGATGTCGGTCACCAGCGGCGGCACCGCGCCGAACGGCTGCAGGGCCGGCGGCAGGTCCTCCGACTTGGCCGGCTCGGCGGGTATCTCGATCACCTTGCGCGCGGTGAACGCCTCGCCCTGCCGGTACCAGAGCCACACCGAGGCCGACAGGTCCTCCACGTTGGTCACCACGCTCGCGAAGCCCCACTGCGCCTGCGGGTCGTGCGCCGGGCGCAGTTCCAGCACCATCTGGTACTGGTCCCCGAGGTCGATCCGTTGCAGGTGCCGGCCCGAGTCCAGCTCCCAGAAGTGCAGCGCGTGCCCGTACTTGCGGCCCAGCAGCAGCTCCGGCACCACCCCGTTCTCGACCATCCACGGCGTGCCCCACTCGCTGGTCACCCCGATGTTGCTGCCCAGGTGCCA
This sequence comes from Kitasatospora sp. NPDC004240, assembly GCF_053603215.1. NCBI lineage: Bacteria > Bacillati > Actinomycetota > Actinomycetes > Kitasatosporales > Streptomycetaceae > Kitasatospora > Kitasatospora sp. NPDC004240. The sequence continues at coordinate 29,778 of NZ_JBSGFD010000057.1, forward strand.
CCAGACGTCGTACGCGAAGACCTGCGGGCCGCGCTCGGTCTCCCAGGCGCGCAGCACGTCGAAGGTGGTGTGGTCCAGCAGCGCCACCCCGCCCGGTCCGTCCCCGTCCTCCGCCCCGCCGAGACAGGACAGGAACACGCCCCCCGGCCCGCAGTGCAGGGTGTGCGGCCGCGAGTACCCGGCTCTCGCCGCCAGTTCCTCCGCCTCCACCGTCCGTACCAGTCTCGGGCGCACCGGGTCGGGCCGGGTGTCCAGCACGTGCAGCCGAGAGGACCGCAGCCCCGGCAGCAGCAGGTACCGCCGCTCCGGGTTCTCGTGACAGGCGTGCGCCAGCGCGCTGGAGCAGGCGTTCCAGCCGAAGTGGTGCAGCTCGTCCCCGGTGTGCGGCATGTCGGCGAAGTTCAGCACCCGCCCGTACGTGGCCGAGTCCGGATCGGTGTCCACGGTGAGCAGCGCGTCCGGCCGCCGCGCCGAACGGTCGAAGGCGGCGACGTACGCGAGCTTCTCCGGCGGCGCCGCGATCGCCTCGCCGGGGGTGCGGTACAGGGACGGGTCGGAGTGCCGGCCATGGGCCATCAAGTACCTCAACTCTGCTGGACGACAAGGAAGATGACAACAGTCCGAGCAGCCTTCCACAGAACCGCGGGCGCACAGCAGGCGCACGGGGGGCGCTGCGCCCGACGCGCGCGGGCGAACGCATGGGCATTGTCACACCGGCGGGTCCCGCTCAGGTCCCGGCCCGGAGGCTACGAGCCAGTACAGTCGGGCCCGTGGAGTTCCGAACCGACATCCTGGGCGCCCCCTACGAGGCCGCCGACCTGCCGCTCACCCCCGACGAGGAGGGCGAGGCCACCGCCACCCTGGTGCGCCGCCTCGTCCCCGGCTCCCGACGCGCGGTGCTGTACGTGCACGGCTACGTCGACTACTTCTTCCAGACCCACCTGGCCGACCACTTCACCGAGCTCGGCTACTCCTTCTACGCCCTCGACCTGCGCAAGTACGGCCGCTCGCTGCGCCCCCACCAGTCGCCCAACTTCGTCCGCGACCTCGCCGTGTACGACGAGGAGCTCGACGCGGCGGTCCGGGTGATCCGGGAGCAGGACGGCCACACCCGGCTGTTGGTCAACGGCCACTCCACCGGCGGACTCGTCGCCGCCCTGTGGGCCTCCCGGCGCGCCGGGCGCGGCATCGTGGACGGACTGTTCCTCAACAGCCCGTTCCTCTCCATGCCGGCCGCCCCCGCCGTGCGCACCCTCGGCGCCCCCGCCATCGAGGCGATCGCCCGCCTCGCCCCCACCCGGACGCTCCCGTCCTCCCTCAACCCGCACTACGTCCACAGCCTGCACCGCGACCACCGCGGCAGCTGGGACTTCGACCTGCGCCTCAAGCCCGCCGAGGGCTTCCCGATGTACGCCGGCTGGCTCGCCGCCATCCAGCGCGGCCACCGCCAGGTGCGTCAGGGCCTCGGCGTCGACTGCCCGGTCCTGCTGATGGCCTCCACCGCCTCCATCGCCACCAACCGCTGGCACGCCGCCCTGCACCACGCCGACGCCGTGCTGCGCGCCGACGACATCGCGGCCCTCGGCCCGCGCGTGGGCCGGCACGTCACCACCATCCGGATCAAGGGCGGCATGCACGACCTGGTGCTCTCCGGCGAGACCGCGCGCAACCAGGTCTTCACCGAACTGGACCGCTGGCTCACCGCCTACCTGCCGGAGCCGGCCGAGGCCGGGGAGTCCGTCGAGCCCGCGAAGTCCTCGCAGCCGCAGACCCGGCCCTCCGAGTCGAAGTGACGCTGCCCCCCGACGAGCCCCGCCCGGTCACCCGGACGGTCGGCCTCGGCACCGCCAAGCTGCTGCCCGACCTCGACCACGACGGCGGCTGGCTGCTCACCCTCGACGACACCCCGCAGTCCTACGTCGACCTCGGCGACCCGACCCACCTGGAGTTCGAGTACACCCGGCGGATCGGCCACCTCGTCGACGCGATCGCCCCGGCCGGCGCGCCGCTGACCGCCCTGCACCTCGGCGGCGGCGCGCTCACCGTCCCCCGCTACCTGGCCGCCACCCGGCCCGGCTCGCGCCAGCACGTGGTGGAGGTCGACGGACCGCTGCTCGACCTGGTCGCCGAGGTCCTGCCCTGGCAGGGCCCCGGCGCCGACATCGGCACCGAGGTCGCCGACGCGCGCGAGGCCCTCGCCCGCACCGCGCCCGGCTCCCTCGACCTGGTCGTCGCCGACGTCTTCCAGGGCTCCCGCACCCCCGCCCACCTCACCTCGGTGGAGTTCCTGCGGCTGGCGGCCGCCGCACTGCGCCCCGGCGGCTGCTACGCCGCCAACCTCGCCGACGGCCCCCCGCTGGACTTCGCCCGCGCCCAGGCCGCCACCCTGAACGCGGTCTTCCCACAGACCTGCCTGATCGCCGAACCGGCCGTCCTGCGCGGCCGCCGCTACGGCAACATCCTGCTGGTCGGCTCACCCGACCCGCTCCCCACGGCGGAACTGGCCCGCCGGCTCGCCGCCGACGTCTTCCCCGCCCGCCTCACCGACGGCCCCGACCTGGCCGCCCTGACCGCCCGCACCCCACCGGTCACCGACGCCACCGCCACCCCCTCGCCGCCCCCGCCCGACGGCGCCTTCAGCGTCGGCTGACCACCCGTCCGGCCCAGCGGCGGACGGCGGGTCGGCCCGGCCCCGCCCCCCGGATGCCACAATCGGCGGGCAGGGCCCGGCGGGCCCCGCGGTCACCACCCCCGGAGGAGCGAGCAGCGATGAACGGTGCCGTGAGGTTCGACGCCGTCCCCGAGACCGCCCTGTGGACGCTCCACCAGCGCGCGGTCGAGGCCCGCCGCCCGGACGCGGTCCTGCACGACCCCAAGGCCGTCGAACTGGCCGACCGTATCGACTACCCCTTCGCCGAACGCTTCGGCACCAGCGCCGTCCAGGCCCAGCTCCAGGCCCTCCGGGTCGGCTGCTTCGACCGCGAGGTGGAGGACTTCCTCGTCCGCGAGCCGCGCGGCACCGTCGTCTGCCTCGGCGACGGCCTGGAGACCCAGTTCTGGCGCGTCGACAACGGCCGCGCCCACTGGCTCTCCGTCGACCTCCCCGAGGCGATGGCCCTGCGCGAACAGCTGCTACCTCCCGGCCCGCGCCAGCGCTATCTGGCCGCGGACGCCACCGACCTCACCTGGACCGACGAGCTCGACCGCGATCATGGCGTCTTGGTCACAGCACAAGGCCTGCTCATGTACCTCCCGCCGCCCCAGGTCAAGGCCCTCATCGCCGGCTGCGCCGAACGCCTCCCCGGCGCCTCCCTGGTCCTGGACGCCGTACCGCGCTGGTTCAGCCGCCTCACCCTCACCGGCAGGATGCGCACCCACGCCTACCAGGCCCCGCCCATGCCCTGGGCCATGGACGCCGCCGAACAGCGCAAGCTCCGCACCGCCACCCCGGCCATCACCACCGTCCGCGACGTCCGCCCCACCGGCGGACGCGGCCTCCTCGGCGCCCTGCTACCGCTGGCGCTGGCACTCCCACCCTTGGCCCGCCGCCGCCCCACGGTCACCGTGCTCCACTTCGCCGACCGGCCGCAGGAGCCCGACCGGGCCTCCTGAGCGGGCCGGTCAGCGCAGCAGGGCGAAGGTGAGGGCTGCGGTGCCGCCGAGGGCGGTGCCGGCCAGGATCTGGGCGAGGGTGTGGGCCTTCAGGACGAGCCGGGACCAGCCGACCGCGACGACGAGCAGGGCGCTGGGGAGCATCACCGGGCCGAAGGCCAGCACGAGGATCATGGCGGCCCCGCCGGCGACCGAGTTGTGGATGGAGATCTGCCAGCCGACGGTCACCAGCAGCGAGGTGACCAGGCCGACCAGCATCGCGACCACGAGGGCGGAGACGTCGCGCGGCGCGTCCAGCAGGTACACGGTGGCGATGCCGACGACGACGGAGACCAGACTGAGCGCCATCGGGACGAGACGCTGGCGGCGGACCCGGATGTGCTTGTCGGTCAGCTCGCCGCGCCTGACACCGAACAGGATGATGCTGATCGGGATGACACCGCAGAACAGCGCCGCCAGGAGGCCCCAACCGAGGCCGGACCACGACTCGGTGCTGTGCCAGCCGACCAGCAGCAGGAGCGCGATCACGAGGTTCGCGGGAGCCAGGACGTCGGTGATGACGCGCGCCGCCTTCTGCCGGGGGGAGCTGTCGGCGAAGGCGGGTGGGGCCGGCGGGGCGAACGTCATGAGGGTGGCTCCGGTGATGAGGGCGGTCCGGCGATCGGTACGGGCACGCGCGAAGTCGGCGGCGGTCGCGGAGAAGTGGGCGTCGGACAGCCGGAGCAGGAGCGCCCCCCCCGACGCCGGGACCGCTCCGCACCGGGCCGCCGTCCACGCACGTCAGATCCTATGTGGACATGCACATGCGTTCGCACGGCCCACCGATGCACCACACCCCCACCGCTCCGGCCACCCCGCGCGTACGAGGACTTTGCGGCACGGTCGGTGAGGGCTGATCAGTTCGGGTCCGGGTCGGGCGCAGGGTGTGCGGACACGGACGGTTCGACTCCCTTCGCCGGGATGACCGGGAGGACCGGGATGACCCGGCCGCCGAACGGCTCCGCGGTCGCCCGGTCCGTCCGTGCTCGCCCGGTCAGTGGCCGAGGGCGTCGGCGAGCTGTTTCTTGTTCATCGAGGACCGGCCGTGGATGTTGCGCTGCCTGGCCTCGTTGTAGAGCTGGTCGTAGGTGGGCCCCTCGGAGCCCGAGTGGGAGCGGCGGCCGCCCCTCCTGGCGGACGAGGTGTCCTGGACGGACGAGCGGCTGGCGGTCTTCGACTCGCCGTGCCGCGCCCGCTCCTTGTTCACCGTACGGGCGGCGATCTCCTTCGCCCGCTTCTCGCTCTCCCCGCGGTCCAGCGCGCTGTCCTTGATGTGCTCGTACTGGCGTTCCCGCTTCTTGTTCGATCCGGCCGGCATGGCTCCTCCTCGGGCGTCCGGTACGGCCGGGCGCCTACCCGGCACCCCGCGCGGAAACCCGCGTGGAAACCCCGCGCTACTCGGAGGCGCTGGGCACCTCCAGGGGGTCGCGGGTGGCCGAGCGCTTGGCCGCCTCGAGGAGGTCGCCGACCTCCTGGAGACGGTTGCGGCCCATGGCCTTGCGGACCTCGGGGAACCAGTCCTGCTCCTCCTCCTCGACGTGGTGCCGCACGTTCTCCATCAGCACCGTCATCCATGTGCGCGCCTCCTGTCGGTCGTAGGGTCCGTGGTCGGTCCCTGTTCGTGTTCCACCGGTGTCCGGTGTCCGGTGTCCGGTGTCCGGTGTTCGGCGGGCGTACGGGCGTCACGGCGCCTGCCGGTCGGCCGCCGGCGGCCGCGGGGCCTCGTCGTGCCCCGCCCCGTGGGCCTCGGCCTTGGCCCGTACGTCGCGCGCGGGGGGGGGGGGGCGATGCCCCGTTCCTCCGCGGACCGTTCCCGGGTCTCCTCGTCGGGCCGGGGGTCGTTGTCGTTCCCGTCGCGGGTGTTCATCACGTCGTCCTCTCGTCGGAGCGGTCCGGGATCGGATCCCGCGCCTACCCGGCCCGCCCGTCCGCCATGCGCGGCGAACGGGCGGCGGCGGACGGTTTGCGTCCGCTCCCGGTGGGCAGCCGCGACCTTCGGACCACGAGTACGGCCGAGCGCGAACGGCGGAGAGGGTGGTCGACGTGAAGGCAGTGGTGCACAGGAAGCCGGAGCGGCACCGGACCCTTGGAGGAGCGACGCCATGACCACGCCCGCCCCCGACCGCGAGCGGCTGCTCGCGATCTACCTCAACGACCATCTGGCCGGCGCCTACGGGGGCGCCGCCCTCGCCCGCCGGATCGCGCGGGAGCACCCGGACGGCCCCGGCGCCGACGACCTGCGCACCCTGGCCCGCGAGATCACCGAGGACCGGGACGAACTCGTCGACCTGATGCGCTCGTTCGGCGTCCGGCCCCGCTGGCACCGGCAACTGCTCGGCGCCGCCGCCGAGCGGGTCGGCCGGCTCAAGCTCAACGGCCGGCTGGTGCGCCGGTCACCGCTGAGCGACCTGCTGGAGCTGGAGGCGATGCGCACGGGCGTCCAGGGGAAGACCGCGCTCTGGAAGACCCTGCGGGCGGCGGCTCCGGACGGCGACCCGCTCCACACCCGGCTGTGGCGGCTGGCCTCCCGCGCCGAGCGGCAGGCCGGGATCCTCGACGCCCGGCAGGCCGAGGCCGCCGCCCGGGTGCTGCGCCCGGCCCTCGCCGGGAGCGCCCGGGCGCCCGCGGGGACGTCCCCGGGGGCTTCGCGCCGTACGGCCGTCCGGCACGCGTGACGGCGTTGGACCCTCCCCCCGTGGGAGGGTCCACGATGAGGGCGTGCACGACGAACTCCTCACCATCGGGCGCTTCGCCCGCCTGTGCCGGCTCAGCGTCAAGCAGCTGCGGCACTACGACGAGACCGGGCTGCTGGCCCCGCTGCTGGTCGACCCGGCCTCGGGGTACCGGTACTACGCGCCCGAGCAGGCGCGCGACGCGCTGACCATCGCCCTGCTGCGGGACATGGACCTGCCGCTGGCGGTGATCGCCCGGGCCCTCCTGGCCGGGCCCGAGGAGCGGGCCGGGATCCTGCGCGCCGAGCGGGACCGGCTGGCCGAGCGGATCGGTCGGGAGCAGGCGCGGCTGGCCATGCTGGACCGCCTCGCGGAGGGCGGGCTGCCCGGTTACGAGGTGGCCCTGGGCCGGGTGCCCGCGCTGCGGCTGGCCGTGGTGCGCGCGGTCTGCACGCCCGCGGGCATCGGGGAGGCGGTCGCCGGGTGCGTGGGCCGGCTGCTGCCCGCGCTGGGCCGGGCGGGCGTCGGGTGGGAGCCGCCGCTGTGGGGGCTGTACCCGCTCGACCTGGGGGAGCGGCTGGACATCGCCCTCGGGGCGCCGACCGCGCGGGGGGAGGGCGCCGAGGGCCTGGAGTTCGAGGTGCTGCCCGGCGGACCGGTCGCCGAGACCGTGCACCTCGGGCCGTACGCGCAGCTGCCGCTGGCGTACAACGCGCTCTTCGCCGCCGTCCACGAGCGCGGGCTGCGTCCGCGCGGGCCCGTACGCGAGGCCTATCTCGTCGGTCCGGCGGAGGCGCCGCAGGAGGAACTGATGACCCGGTTGATCATTCCCGTCGAGGAGGACACGGCATGAGCGTGAGGGTGGACGTCGAGGCCCGCGGTGGGCGGCACTGCGAGACGACGGCGCTGGGGGTGCTGCTGCGCCACGAGGGGCTCGACCTGTCCGAGCCGATGCTCTTCGGCCTCGGCTCCGGGCTCTCCTTCATCTACTGGGACGGCCGGAACCTGGACTTCCCCTTCCTCGGGGGACGCGTCAAGCCGTTCGAGCTCACCCGGAACCTGGCCGCCGGGCTCGGGCTGGAGCTGGACGTCCGGGAGACCGCCTCCGCGCGCAAGGGGTGGGAGAACGTGACGGCCGCCCTCGACGCCGGCCGGCCCGTGGGACTGCAGCTGGACAGCTACCACCTGGACTACTTCACCTCGAAGGCGCACTTCGGCGGCCACGTCGTCGCCCTGTACGGCTACGACCGGCACGACGCCCACCTGGTGGACACCGACCAGCAGGGCGGGGCGGTCACCACCGGGCTGGCGGGCCTCGCCCGGGCCAGGGCCGAACGCGGCCCGATGACCGCCCGGCACCGCTCCTTCACCCTCGCCGTCCCGGCCGCAGCGCCCGACCCGCGCGACCGGATCGTCCCCGCGATCACCGCCTGCGCGGAGTCCTTCCTCAACCCGCCCATCGCCAACCTGGGCCACCGCGGCATCGAGAAGGCCGGCCGACAGGTCCGCGGCTGGCTGGAACGGACCGACGACCCCGGGCGGGACCTGCCGCGGGCCGCCCGGCTGATGGAGCTGGCCGGCACCGGCGGCGCCCTGTTCCGCAACCTCTACCGCGACTTCCTCGCCGAGTGCGCGCAGCGGCTCGACAGCGACCACCTGCGCACCGGCCACGCGCTGTACGCGGAGGCGGCCGTCCTGTGGACGGCGGTCGCGGAGCTGATCACCAGAGCCGGCGAGTCCCGTGACGCACGCCACCTCGACGAGGCCGGCGCCGTCCTCGGCGAGCTCGCCCGGGTCGAGCGGGAGGCGATGACGGCGCTGAGCCGCCTGGGCGGGGGCTGAGGGCCCCGGGGCCTCCCGGGGCCGCCCGGGCCTCCCGGGCGGTGGCTCCGGGTGGGCGTTCGGTGCCTCCCCGGCGGTTCGCGCGCCCGTGCCCGCGCCCGTGCCCGCGCCCGTGCCCGCGCCCGTGCCCGCGTTCGTGCCCGCGTTCGTGCCCGTGCCCGTGCCCGGGCCCGTTCCCGGGTGGCCGATTCGTGGTGTGCGGGGAACCACGCCGCGGGCCCGTACGTCGTAGTCGGGGGTGATCGGCCGGGGGGACAGGCCGCCCGGCGCGTTAGGCTGCCCTTTCGGGGAGCGGCGTCGCCGCCATCGGAAACCGTCGAGACGCGCCTGGCCGGGCGTCGCCTCGGCCTGCCACGGAGGTACCGGCCTTTTGAACGTCGCAGAGTGGATCGAGGGCATCCCGCCCGTCGCGGTCTACGCCATGGTCGGCCTGATCATCGGCCTGGAGAGCCTCGGCATTCCCCTGCCCGGCGAGATCGCGCTGGTCTCCGCCGCACTCCTGTCGGCACAGGGCGTCGTCAACCCGTGGGGCGTCGCGATCTGCGCGATCGCCGGCGCGATCATCGGTGACTCGATCGGCTACTCGATCGGGCGCAGGGGCGGCAAGCCGCTGTTCGAGAAGCTGGGGCGCAAGTTCCCCAAGCACTTCGGGCCGGACCATCTGGCGAGCGCCGAGCGTTCGTTCCAGAAGTGGGGCATGTGGGCGGTCTTCTTCGGCCGCTTCATCGCGCTGCTGCGCATCTTCGCCGGCCCGCTGGCCGGTGCGCTGAAGATGCCGTACTGGCGCTTCCTGATCGCCAACGTGCTCGGCGGCATCGTCTGGGCCGGCGGCACCACCCTGCTCGTCTACCAGGTCGGCAAGGCCGCCGAGCACTACCTGAAGAGCTTCTCCTGGATCGGCCTGGTCCTCGCCGTCGTCGGCGGCGCGTTCTCGGCCTGGCTGGTGAAGCGCAAGGCCGCCAAGGCGAAGGCCGCCCACGAGGCCGAGGACGCGGCGCAGGGCGCCCCGGCCACGCCCGCGGTGGGCGTCACCGCCGACTGACGGTCCGTCCGGCTCGTCGCACCGCCGGGGTAGCATTCGGGCGTATCCCGGCGGTGACCGACGACGCAGCACGTGGAGGACCGGATGAACCAGCCCACCTGGGACGCGGTGGACGAGTACTTCTCCGAGCGGCTGGTCGGCCACGACCCGGTGCTGGAGGCCGCCCAGGCCGACGCCGACGCGGCGGGCCTGCCCCGGATCGCGGTCGCGCCCAACCAGGGCAAGCTGCTGCACCTGCTGGCCCTCACCCAGGGCGCCCGCCGGATCCTGGAGGTCGGCACCCTCGCCGGCTACAGCGCCATCTGGCTGGCCCGCGCCCTGCCCGCGGACGGCACCCTGATCACCCTGGAGATCGACCCGAAGCACGCCGAGGTCGCCCGGGGCAACCTCGCCCGGGCCGGCCTGGAGAAGACCGCCGAGGTCCGGCTCGGCCCGGCCGCCGACTCGCTCGCGGCGCTCGCCGAGGAGGGCGTCGAGCCCTTCGACCTGGTCTTCATCGACGCCGACAAGGTCGGCAACCCCGACTACTTCGGCTGGGCCCTCAAGCTCACCCGGCCCGGCTCGCTGATCATCGTGGACAACGTGGTGCGCGGCGGCGCGGTCGCCGACGCCGACTCCACCGACCCCTCCGTGCTCGGCACCCGGCGGCTGCACGACGTGATCAACGCCGAGCCGCGGGTCTCCGCCACCTCGGTCCAGACGGTCGGCAGCAAGGGGTACGACGGCTTCACCCTGGCCCGCGTCCAGGCCTGACCGGACCGGGCGCGGCCCCGGGAACGGCAGGTCGGCAGGACGGCGACAACGGCACCACGAGGAAGCGGAGCGGTACGGACGTGCGGATCGGACTGCTGGGCACCGGCCCCTGGGCGGAGCGGGTGCACGCACCCGTCCTCGCCGAACACCCGGGAATCGAGTTCGCGGGCGTCTGGGGCCGGCGGCCCGAGGCGGCCGCCGCGCTCGGCGGCGCCCACGGCGTGCCCGGGTACGAGGACCTCGACAAGCTGCTGGCCGAGGTCGACGCGGTCTCGATCGCGCTGCCCCCGACCGTCCAGGCCGGGCTCGCCGTCCGCGCCGCCGAGGCGGGCCGCCACCTGCTGCTGGACAAGCCGGTCGCGCTGACCGTCCCGGACGCCCGCCGGGTGGCCGAGGCGGTCGCCGCCCACCGGCTCGCCTCGGTGGTCTTCTTCACCGTCCGCTTCGGCGGCGAGCAACTGCCCTGGATCGAGCGGCAGGCCGCCACCGGCGGCTGGTTCACCGGCCGCTCCGACTGGCTCGGCTCGGTCTTCGCCCCCGACAGCGCCAGCCCGTACGCGGCCTCGCCCTGGCGGGTGGAGAAGGGCGCGCTCTGGGACGTCGGCCCGCACGCGCTGTCCGTGCTGCTCCCGGTGCTCGGCGACGCCACCCGGGTGACCGCCGTCGACGGGCCCGGCGACACCGTCCACCTGGTGCTCCGGCACGCAGGCGGCGCGTCCAGCACCCTCGCGCTCAGCCTCACCACCCCGGTCGAGGGCGGCGGCACCGGGATGGAGCTGCGCGGCGAGGCCGGGGTGGTCCGGCTGCCCGAGCGCGGTGAGGGGCCGGTCCGGGCGCTGCACCGGGCCGTGGACGCCCTGCTGGACTCCGCCCGCACCGGCCTGCCCCATCCCTGCGACGCCGCCTTCGGGCTGCGGGTGGTCGAGATCCTGGCCGCCGCCGAGCAGTCGCTGGCGACGGACCGGACCGTCGAGGTCTGATCCCGCCCCGACGGCCGAGCCGTGGTGACCGGGATCTGGTGACCGGGGCGCGGTCACCGGGCCCGGAGGCTCAGCCCTGGCGGCCGCCCGGGCGGCGGTCGGCCGGGCGGGCCGGCGGGATGGTCGCCGAGCGGAAGTCACGCGGGCCGGTCCACAGCGCCGGTACGGCGTCGCTGCGGCGCGCCAGCTCGTACGCCAGCGCCTCGTAGTTGACCCGCCAGCCGTGGAAGTGCGGCCAGGCCTCCGGCACCGACCGCTCGCGCTCGAAGCCGGCCGCGGTGATCATCGCCACGGCCGCGTCGAACTCGGTGTAGCTCAGCCGTATCGGGGTCTCCGGCGTCGGGTCCGGGTCGAAGTCGATCCGCAGCGAGCTGGCGATGTCGCGCAGCGCCGTGAACCCCGCCCGCAGCACCAGCCGGGCCTCCGGCGGCGCGGTGCGCGGGCAGATCGCCAGGTGCAGCGCGGCCGCGTCCATCACCGCGATCAGGCCGACCACCCAGCTGCGGTGCGGCTGCGGGGAGCGGAAGGAGAGCAGCACCGGGTAGTTGGAGTGGCTCTCGCCGATGTCGGCGGCCAGCCGCTCCCAGTCCCGGTAGAGCTGGGGCAGCGCGGTCTCGGTGTCCACCAGCGACTGCCGGGCCAGCAGCTCCGGGCCCCAGGCGGGCTCACCGGCCCGGGACTGCAGCAGCGTGACCTCCACCTCGCGGCGGTTGTAGGCGCCGTACAGGGTCGGCAGGTACGAGATCAGCAGCGCGATCACCAGTGGCCCGCTGGCGGCCGCCATGAAGTCGATCGCCGACAGGTGCAGCCGCTCGCCGCTGGCGAAGCCCAGGGTCAGCAGGCTGGAACCCGCCTCCCGGAACGACACCGACCAGGGCAGCTCCGACGTGCCGTGCAGCAGCAGCGTGTACGCGATCAGCATCGAGCCCAGCCACACCGCGAGCATGCCCAGCAGGACCAGCGGCGCCAGCCAGGTCTGCACCCGGTCCTGTGCGCGGTAGGTGCCGAACGGCGCCGCGACCAGCCGCAGCACCGTCCGCAGGGCCCGCCACAGCCGGTGCACCAGCGCCGAGTAGAGGCCGCGCGGCACGACCATGGTGCGCAGCACGCTGGCGATGGTGAGCAGCAGGATCAGCGTGCCGGCGAGCGTGTGGATCAATCTCATGGGCGTCATTGTCGCGGTCGTGAGGGGTGGTTCCGGACGGCCGGGACCGTTGACAGGGCGGGCGTCGCGATGAATGCTGAGCAAGCGCTTAGTCAGCAGAACCGGTAGACGCCTTCCTGGCCCGTTGGGAGCGACCAGATGCCCGATGCCCCCGCCCAGCCCTCGCCGTCCGGGCGGCCCGCCCGGCAGCCCGCGTCCGACAGGCCCGCGCCGTCCGGACGGCCCACGTCGGAAGGGCGACCCACGTCGCAAGGGCGGCCCGTGTCGGAAGGGCGCCCCGGCCCGCGGGGCCGCGCCGACGCGGACCCGCCCGGGCTGGACCTCGCCCGGCTGCGCGAGCACCTGGAGCGGCGGCTGCCCGGCGCCGTCCGCGGCCCGCTGGACGCCCGGCTGATCGAGGGCGGCCGCTCCAACCTCACCTACCGGCTCACCGACGGCACCTCCCGCTGGGTGCTGCGCCGCCCGCCGCTCGGCCACGTCCTCGCCACCGCCCACGACATGGGCCGCGAGTGCCGGGTGATGAGCGCCCTGCGCGACACCGAGGTGCCCGTCCCCGCCACCCTGCTGCTCGACCCCACGGACGAGGTCATCGGCGCGCCCTGGTACCTGATGGAGGAGGTGCCCGGCACCGCCCACCGCGACCCGGCCGCCCTCACCGCCCTCGGCGAGGCCCGGACCCGCGCCCTCGGGCTGCGGCTGGTGGACACCCTGGCCGCCCTGCACCGGATCGACCCGTCGGCCGTCGGCCTCGCCGACTTCGGCCGCCCCGAGGGCTACCTGGAGCGCCAGCTGCGCCGCTGGTCCACCCAGCTGGCCGCCTCCCGCAGCCGCGAACTGCCGGGCGTGGAGCGGCTGTTCACGCTGCTCGCCGAGCGGTTGCCGGTCTCCGGGCCGCCGGCCCTGGTGCACGGCGACTACCGGCTCGACAACGTCCTGGTCGACCGGGTGGACGGCGAGGACCGGCTCACCGCCGTCCTGGACTGGGAGATGTCCACGCTCGGCGACCCGCTCACCGACGTCGGCCTGCTGGTGATGTACACCGGACTCGCCGGTGTCGGCGGCGGGATCATCCCCTCCGCCGCCACCGCCCCCGGCTTCCCCGCCCCCGCCGAACTCGCCGCCCACTACGCGGCGGTGACCGGCCGGGACGCCGCCGCGCTGGACTGGTACGTGGCCTTCGCCTCGTTCAAGCTCGCCGTCGTCGCCGAGGGCATCCACTACCGCTACCGGCAGGGCGGCACGGTCGGCGCCGGCTTCGAGCACGCCGGCGCGATGGCCCCGTTGCTCGCCGACCACGGCCTCGCCACCCTCGCCGCCACCAAGGAGAGCTGAACCCCGATGGACTTCGCCCCCGACGCCCGCACCCTCGAACTGCGCGAGCGGCTCCTCGCGTTCATGACCGAGTACGTGTACCCGGCCGAGCCCGTCCTCGCCGCCCAGCTCGCCGACCCGGCCCGCCCGGCCTGGACGGTGCCGCCGGTGATCGCCGAACTCCAGGAGCGGGCAAGGAAACTGGGCCTGTGGAACCTCTTCCTGCCCGGCGCGGAGGGCGCCGGCCTGACCAACCTCCAGTACGCGCCGCTCGCCGAGATCACCGGGCACAGCCCCCAACTCGCCCCGCCCGCCCTCAACTGCGCCGCGCCCGACACCGGCAACATGGAGCTGCTGGCCCAGTTCGGCACCGCGGAGCAGCGCGAACGCTGGCTGAAGCCCCTGCTGGCCGGCGAGATCCGCTCCGCCTTCGCGATGACCGAGCCCGATGTGGCCTCCTCCGACGCCACCAACATCGCCACCCGGATCGAGCGCGACGGCGACGAGTACGTGGTCAACGGCCGCAAGTGGTACATCACCGGTGCGATGAACCCGCAGTGCCGGATCCTCATCGTGATGGGCAAGACCGACCCGGGGGCCGCGACGCACCGGCAGCAGAGCATGATCCTGGTGCCGCGCGACACCCCCGGCGTCACCGTGCGACGCGGGATGACGGTCTTCGGCTACGAGGACTCCGACCACGGCGGCCACGCCGAGGTGCTGTTCGAGGACGCCCGCGTCCCGGTGGAGAACCTGGTCGGTGAGGAGGGCGCCGGCTTCGCCATCGCCCAGGCCCGGCTCGGCCCCGGCCGCATCCACCACTGCATGCGCGCCATCGGCATGGCCGAGCGGGCGGTCGAGCTGATGTGCCGCCGCGCCCTGGACCGGGTCGCCTTCGGCCGCCCGCTCGCCGACCAGGGCGTCGTCCAGGACTGGATCGCCGAATCCCGGGTCCGCATCGAGCAGTTGCGCCTGCTGGTGCTCAAGACCGCCTGGCTGATGGACACCGTCGGCAACCGCGGCGCGCACACCGAGATCCAGGCCATCAAGATCGCCACCCCGCGCACGGTCGAGTGGATCCTCGACAAGGCCGTCCAGGCGCACGGCGCCGCCGGCGTCAGCCAGGACACCCCGCTCGCCCAACTCTGGGCCGGGAACCGGACGCTGCGCCTGGCCGACGGGCCGGACGAGGTGCACAAGCGCTCCCTGGCGCGGCGGGAGCTGCGGAAGTACGCGGGGTAGGCGGCGGCGCGACGCCCGGGGTCCGGGTCCGGGCAGCGAGCGGCCCACCGGCGGGGAGAGCCCCGGCCGGTGGGCCGCGCGGGTGGTGGGGGCGCCTACCGTCCGAGGACCACCAGCCGGCCCGTGGAACGCCCGTCGGCCACCCGCTGGACCGCCCCGGCGGCGTCCGCGAGCGGCAGACGGGCGCTCACCAGCGGGCGGACGACACCGCGGTCGGCGAGTGCGGTGAGTTCCTCGTGGGCGGCGCGGACGGTGTGCGGGGCACGGGTGTTGTACAGCCCCCAGTGCAGGCCGAGGATGCCGTAGTTCTTCACCAGCGCGTGGTTGAGGGCCGGGGCGGGGATCTGCCCGGCGGCGAAGCCGACGACCACGATGCGGCCCTCGAAGGCGACGCACCGGGTGGAGCCGGTGTACGCGTCGCCGCCGACCGGGTCGAAGACCACGTCCGCGCCGTGCCCGCCGGTGGCGTCCTTGACCGCCT
The DNA here is from genome assembly GCF_053603215.1 of Kitasatospora sp. NPDC004240. NCBI lineage: Bacteria > Bacillati > Actinomycetota > Actinomycetes > Kitasatosporales > Streptomycetaceae > Kitasatospora > Kitasatospora sp. NPDC004240. Next base: position 44,917 of record NZ_JBSGFD010000057.1, read on the forward strand.
GGACGAAGTCCTCGGCGGTCCGGTCGACCACCAGGTCGGCGCCGAGCTTCTCGGCCGCCGCGGCCTTCTCCGCCCCGCCGACGACGGCGATCACCCGGGCGCCGGCCGCCTTGCCGAGCTGGACGGCGGCGCTGCCGACCCCGCCGGCCGCCGCGTGCACCAGCAGGGTCTCGCCGGGGCGCAGCGCGGCCCGCCGGTGCAGGGCGAACCAGGCGGTCTGGTAGCCGATGTGGAGGGCGGCCGCCTCGGCGTCGTCGAGCGCGTCGGGTGCCCGGTGGGTGGCGGCGGACTCCAGCAGCGCGTACTCGGCGAAGGCGCCGGAGGGCAGCACCGGGTTGCCGATGACGCGCTCGCCGGCCGTCCAGTCGTCGGCGGACTCCAGGACCTCCCCGCAGAGTTCGACGCCCGGGGTGAACGGCAGCGGTGGGCGCACCTGGTACCGGCCGCGCACCATCAGCGCGTCGGGGAAGTTCACCGCCGCCGCCCGTACCCGGACCAGCAGCTGCCCGGGCCCCGGCACCGGCCGGGGCACGTCCTCGGTCAGGCGCATCACCGCGGCCGGCTCGCCGAGCTCTCGTACCTGCCAGGCCCTCACAGGATCCCGCTCCTCTCCAGCCCCTGCTGGAGCCGGTTCATGCCGGTGAGCCACCGGTCGGGGTCGGTCGCGCGGCCGGCGTAGTGGCCGGCCACCTCGTGGTGCGGGAGCAGCAGGAACCGCTCCGCGCGGATGCCGTCCAGGGCGGCCGCGGCGACGTCCTCGGGTTCCAGCGCGGCCGGGGCGAGCAGGGCCTCGCCGACCGGGCCGGTGCCGTCGAGCATCGCGGTGCGCACGCCCTGCGGGCAGAGCGCGTGCACCCGCAGACCGCGGTGGCGGTAGGTGGCGGAGAGCCATTCGGCGAAGGCGAGCGCGCCGTGCTTGGAGACCGAGTACGGGGCGGAGCCGAGCATGGTGAGCAGTCCGGCGGCCGAGACGGTGGCGACGAACCGGCCGGACCCGCGCTCCAGCCAGCGGGGGAGCAGCAGGTCGGCGGCGCGGACGTGGGCGAGGACGTTGACCTCCCAGGCGCTCGCCCAGGCCTCGGCGGGGGCGTCGGCGCCGCCCACCGGCGCGACCCCCGCGTTGGCGCACCAGACGTCGATCTCGCCGAGTTCGGCGCGCGCCCGGTCGACCAGGCCGGCGAGGCCGGCCGCGCCCGCCGCGTCACCGGGGGCGGCGACGGCGCCGATGGCGGCGGCCACCGCCCGGGCGGCCGTCGGGTCGTGGTCGTTGACCACCACCCGGGCGCCGGCGGCGGCGAAGGCGTGGGCGAGGGCGGCGCCGATGCCGCGGCCGGCG
>NZ_JBSGFD010000058.1:0-45428 GCF_053603215.1 Kitasatospora sp. NPDC004240
CTCAAATCCCTCGCCGACTACCTCACCAAAATCAACCCGACAGGCCCGGCATCAGAGCAAAACTCACCCTCATGATTTACGGCGCAAGACACTAGCCCGCCACCGCGCCTCCCCTGAGCCGCCCCCGCTGCCCCGCCGCCCCCACCCGGGCCTCGGGGGGCGCCACGGGTCGGCGCCCGAGGAAGGAGCCCGAGGAAGCGCTCCCGGCCGGACCGCCACGCCGGCGGGCTGTGGCACCGTGGGTCCACGATTCCATCGGCGACGAGGAGGGCGGCGACATGGCGAGCGGCAACGTGGCGAGCGGCGACGACATGGCGGGCGGCGACCGGGAGGGCGGCGTGGACCGGCTGACGTACGCGGACATCGAGGCGGCGGCGGACCGGATCGACGGACATGTACGGCCGGTGGCCCTGGCTCCCGGGGGCGACGGGGGTGGCGACGGCGGGCTGTGGCTGGCGTTGGAGTTCCTTCAGCACACCGGAAGCTTCAAGGCGCGGGGCGCGCAGAACTTCCTGCGGGCGCACACGGAGGCGGGCACGCTCCCGGAGGCCGGGGTGACCATCGCCTCCGGCGGCAACGCGGGCCTGGCGTGCGCCTGGGCGGCGCGGGAGCTGGGGGTCCCGGCGACCGTGTTCGTGCCGACGACGGCGCCGGCGGTGAAGGTGGCCCGGCTGCGCTCGTACGGGGCGCGGGTGCGGCAGATCGGGGCGGAGTACGCGGAGGCGCTGGCGGCCTGCGCGGAGTTCGCGGCGACGGACGGCGCGCTCGCCGCGCACGCGTACGACGACCGGCTGATCGCGGCCGGGGCGGGGACCGTGCTGGAGGAGGTCCGCACCCGGCTCCCGGGTCTGGAGCGGGTGGTGGTGGCGGTCGGCGGTGGCGGCCTGTTCGCGGGGGTGGCGGCGGCCGCGCGGGAGCACGGGATCGAGGTGGTGGCCGCCGAGCCGGAGAACTGCCGGGCGTTCAACGCGGCGCTGGAACACGGGAGTCCGGTGGACGTCCCGGTGGACTCGGTGGCCGCCGACTCACTCGGTGCCCGGCGGGCCACGGCGCTGGCGGTGGCGGCCGCGGGCCGGGGCGGGGTGCGTTCGGTGCTGGTGCCGGACCCGGCCATCGTCCGCGCCCGGCAGGCACTGTGGGAGGAGCGCCGGATCGTGGTGGAGCACGCCGCCGCGACCGCTCTCGCGGCCGCCGCACGCGAGGGCGCGGACACCCGCACCGCCGTCATCCTCTGCGGCGCCAACACCGACCCGTCCGACCTGGTCGGCACGGTGTGACGGCGGGCGGCCCGCAGACGCCCGATAACGCCCACGGGCGCCTGAGGACGCCGAGGACGGATCCGCTCAGCCGATGCCCTGCCGGTCCGGCAGCAGGGCGAAGGAGCGGATGTCCGGGTCGGGTTCGTGCGCGGCCACGGCGCGGTCCAACAGGGCGCGCTGGTGCAGCAGTTCGGCGCGCCGCGGCTCGGGGGTGATCCGTAGCAGGTCGTCCAGGGCCGCGGCGAGGCGCCGGGTGACCTGCGGATGGCCGGCGCCGCAGATCCGGATCTCGGTGAAGGCGAGGTCGATCACACAGCGCCAGTCCGGGACCGGCTCGACCAGCCGGACGACGCCGTACCGGTCGCGCAGCCGCAGGTCGCCGAAGCTCTCGTGGACCAGCATCGCGAGCAACTGGTGGATCCGGTCGATGGCCTGGACGGCGGTGGTCGGGTCGTTGACGGCCGGTGAGAGCGCCCGGATGGCGATGTCGACGAGCTGGCGGAAGCCGAAGCTCAGGTCCTGGTGCATCGTGCGGTCGACCCCCACGTTGAGCGCCCGGGCGATCCGGCCCGGCGCGAGCTTCCGCCCCGCTCCGTCCCCGCCCCGACCCCCACCGCTCCCGCTCCCCTTCCGGTTCCCGTCCCGGTCCCGGTCCGGCCCCCCATCGGCGATCCGGACGATCCGGACGATCGGGGTGCCCGGCGTGATGAAGTCCCCGATCCGCGGGACGAGATGGAGGACGACGTCGTGCCGGCGCGCGATCCGGATCAGCCGGCGGATGTTGACGTCCCGCAGCACCCCCGAACGGCCCTCGTGCAGCAGGGTGAGCGACTGTTCGGGGACGGCCTGCGGCTGTGCGTCGGGCCGCAGGCGCCGGTAGTGGCCGATGACCGTGGCGGACTCGTTCGCCACCCGGTCGATGACGTGCGGCACCCGCAGCAGCCTCGTCGTCGCCTGCACGTACAGCACGAACAGCGCGAGGCTGAGCAGCACCAGCAGCACCGCGAACAGCCCGGAGAACACCGGGACGGAGGTCACCTGCGCCGGATCGGTCGAGTCGTCGTAGCTCAGCTGCACCAGCAGCGAGAAGAGGAAGGTGGCCAGGCAGACCGAGAAGGTGGCCTTGGTCAGCCGGCTGCGCACGTACAGCCGCAGCACCCGGGGGCTGAACTGGCTCGCGGCCATCTGCAGGGCCACCAGCGAGATCGAGAAGACCACCGCGATGAACGTCAGCATGGCCGAACTGACCGTCGACACCACACTCTTGGCGGCCCCGGTGAAGCGCATCAGCTCCTCGGCGGAGCCGGTGTCGGCGACGCTGGCGGTCACGGCCGCCTCGTCCAGCCAGGCCGTGACGGCGGAGAGCACCACCGCGGCCACGCAGGCGAGCAGCGGGGCGTACCAGAACGACTCGCGCAGGTGCTCGCGCAGCGGCGACAGCGGCTTGTAGTGGACCGGCCGGTACGGGCCGGGGCGGCGCTCGGTCATCGCCCCAGGCTAGGGCGTGTCTGACAATTCGCGGCGGATCAGCGCGCGGCGGCGGAGTGCGTGCATCGCAAGGCGGAGGAAGAAGTCCATGCGGTGGGGGCACCTCCCGGCCGGAGGCTGGGGGCCATCGGCGCCTGACGACAACGCGGCGTGGGGGCACCTCCCGGCCGAAGGCTGGGGGAGTGCGTGCTCTGGGGGCGCCTCCCAGCCGGAGGCTGGGGGAGCGTCGCGAGCCCGGCGGGAATTGTCAGACACGCCCCACGGCGACCGGGCCCGCCCCCGGCACGCCACGACGGCGCTTTCCACGGTCCGGCCCCGAGCACACCCGACCGGCCCGCACCGCACCGGCCCGCACCGCACCCCACCCCACCCGGCCCGCACCGCACCCGGCCCGCACCGGAAGCGGGCCCACCGGGAGCACCCCGGCGGGCCCGCGTCACACCGCAGGACGGACGACCGTCAGCCCAGGCGCAGCACCGTCCGCAGCACCTTCGAGAGCGTCTCCTCCGCCGCGGCCTCCGCCGCAGCCGCCGGACCACCGCCCGCACCCGAGGCACCCGGGCCACCCGCGCCCCCCTCGGAGCGCCAGGCGACGAACCCGTCCGGCCGGACCAGCACCGCGCCGTCCGGCCGTACGCCGTGCAGCGTGGCGAAGTCCGTCCCCGGCTCGGGCGCCAGGTCGTCGTCCGCGCCGTCGCCGATCCGGTACGCGTCCAGCGGCACCGCCAGCCGGTCGGCGGCCCGGCGGGCGCCCCGCTGCCAGGCGGTGCCCTCGGGGCCGGTGAGCAGCACCATCGCCTGCTCGTACAGGTCGAGCGAGGAGAGGCGGACGCCGGCGCGCAGCAGCCACTGGTGCGGGGCGCGGCTGCCGGGTTCGCCCGCGGACTCGAACTGCTCGGGCACCACCGGCTGCCGCGGGTCGGCGCCGGCCACCGCGCCGGCCGGGTAGCGGTAGCCGAGCGCCACCGCGAGCACGCCCGCCTGCCGGCCGACGCCGGGGACGACCGCGTACCCGGGGTGGCTGTGCTCGGCGGAGCGTGCCGAGGCCCGTTCGGAGGTGACCCGGGCGACCGGGCGGCGCTCCTCGCCGTAGGTGTCGAGCAGGCGGGGCCCGGCCCAGCCGCAGAGCACCGCGGCGAGCTTCCAGGCGAGGTTGTGGGCGTCCTGGATGCCGGTGTTGGAGCCGAACGCGCCGGTCGGCGACATCTCGTGCGCGGAGTCCCCGGCCAGGAACACCCGTCCGGAGGAGTACCGCTCGGCGACCCGTTCGGCGGCGTGCCAGGGGGCCTTCCCGGTGACCTCGACCTCCAGGTCGGGGATGCCGACGGCGGTACGGATGTGGCGCACGCAGCGCCCGTCGGTGAACGCCTCCAGCGGTTCGCCGTGCTCGGGGTGCCAGGGGGCGTGGAAGACCCACTCCTCGTGGTTGTCCACCGGCAGCAGCGCGCCGTCGGCCTCCGGGTTGGTCAGGTAGCAGGCGATGAAGTGCCGGTCGCCCACCGCCTCGGCGAGCCGCTTGGCCCGGAAGGTGATCGACACGTTGTGGAACAGCTCGCCCTTGCCGCTCTGGCCGATGCCCAGGTGTTCGCGGGCGGGGCTGCGCGGGCCGTCCGCGGCGATCAGGTACTGGGCCCGGACGGTGCGCCGCTCGCCGGTCTCGCGGCTGCGCAGCTGGGCGGTCACCCCGTCGGCGTCCTGTTCGAAGGAGACCAGTTCGGTGCTGAACCTCAGCTCGCCGCCGAGTTCGCGGGCCGAGCGGACCAGGACGGGTTCCAGGTCGTTCTGGCTGCACAGGCACCAGGAGCTGGGGCTGAAGCGGGCGAGCCGCCCGCCCGGGTCGATCTCCCGGAACAGCCACTCCTGCTCCTCGCCGGTGAGCGAGGGGGCCTGCAGGATGCCGTGGTTCGCCGCAAGCACCGAGGCGGCCTCGCGGATCGCGGGCTCGATCCCGGCGACCCGGTAGAGCTCCATCGTCCGGACGTTGTTGCCTCGGCCACGCGGGTGATGCGAGGTGTCGGAGTGCTTCTCGACGAGCAGGTGCCTGACACCCAGTCGGCCCAGGAAGAGCGAGGCCGACAAGCCGACCAGCGAGCCGCCCACGATCAGGACCGGCACCCGGTCGTCAACCTTCGGATTCATCAATTGCTCCAGCCTGTAGGGGAATCCGCGGCCCGGCTGCGGGGCTCGGTGCCGCCCTCGGCGGGGCCCGCGCGCTCCGCGGCCCCGCTCTTCCATCCCCCGTCAGGAGCCGGTTCTGCCGCCCCTTCGCTCGGATGGACCGCATATCTCGCGCCACCGGTGGGCTCCGCGCACGATCGACCTCAGGTCTGGAGCCGACCGCCCGGGCCGACCGCCACCGACCCGCCACCGCGCCCGTCCGGATCACCGGAGCTCCGGCCCGCGTCACCGACCGGGTGACCGGGCCACCGGTCCGGGCCACCGGTCCGGGTCCCCGACCCGGCCCCCCGAGGGTCCGTCCACGGGCGCCGGGCGCGCCCCAGAAGCAGAAAGTGGATCATGACAACTCTGTCCGAACCGCAGGCCCGGAAGCACTCCGAGAACGACACCAGGCTGCGCGTGGTGCTGATGCTGGAGATCCAGGACGGCGCGCAGCAGCGCTTCCTGGACGTGTACGAGCAGCTGCGCCACCAGGTGGCCTCGGTGCCCGGCCACGTCAGCGACCAGCTCTGCCAGTCGATCAACGACCCGCGCCAGTGGCTGATCACCAGCGAGTGGGAGGACCAGGAGACCTTCCTGGAGTGGGTGGACAGCCCGGCGCACCGCGAGATGGTCAAGCCGATGCACGGCTGCGTGAGCGACACCTTCCGTTCGCTGCGCTACTCGATCCTGCGGGAGACCTCGGCGGCCGGCGCCACCGGGACCCGCAAGCCGGTCGAGGTGCCGCCGGGCACCCCGCGTACCGCGCCGAACGCCTCGCACGTCGGCCCGCCGCAGGTCAAGCCCGGCCCGGACGGGGTGGTCCGGCACGCGCTGACGTTCACCGTGAAGCCGGGCAGCGAGCCCGAGGTCGCGAGGATCCTGGCCGGCTACACCTCGCCGAAGGCGGAGGTGGACTCGGTCACCCGGCTGCAGCGGACCTCGCTGTTCATGCACGGCAACCGGGTGGTCCGGGCGGTCGAGGTGGTCGGCAACCTCGGGGACGCGCTGCGCCACGTGGCGATGCAGCCCGAGGTGCGGGCCGTCGAGGAGGCGATCAACCCGTACCTGGAGGAGGCCCGCCAGCTGGGTGACCCGGAGGCCGCGCGCGCCTTCTTCACCCGCGCCGCGCTGCCCGCCGAGCACCAGGCGATCGCGGCCACCCCGGGCGGCGACCGGGTCCACCGGCACGCCGTGCTCTACCCGGTGCGCCCGGGCAAGGGCAAGGCGGTCGCCTCCCTGCTGGCCGCGCACGACGAGCTGGCCTCCGCCGACCCCACCGGTCCGGTGGCCGCCTCCACGGTGTTCCACCGGGAGGACACCGTGGTCCGGCTGGCCGACCTGCGGGTGCCCGCGGAGGCCGTGCCGGCCGAGGCGCTCGGCGTGGCGGGCGAGCGGGAGGCCGCCGTCCTGAGCCGGCTGCTCGACCTCGGCCCGGAGGGCGACCTGCGGACCGTCGCCGGTCTCTCCGCGTTCCTCGCCAACCGTTCGATGAACCCCGTCACGGACCGGCGCTCGCCCGGCCACTGACGTTCCCGCCAGATCCAGATCCCTCGGAGGAGAAACCATGACCACGCAGTACCCACGCATCGTGCACGTCGACGAGGCCCCCGAGAACCGGCGGCGCGGCGGCGACCTGCGCGCGATGCTCACCCCGACCACCTGCGGCGCCACCAGCGGTTTCATGGGCCTGGCGATCGTCCGGCCGGGCGAGACGATCGGCGAGCACTACCACCCGTACTCCGAGGAGTTCGTCTTCGTGGTGAGCGGCGACCTGGAGGTGGACCTGGACGGGGTGACCCGGGCGCTGAAGCCGAACGAGGGACTGATGATCCCGATCGACATGCGCCACCGCTTCCGCAACGTCGGGGACACCGAGGCCCGGATGGTCTTCCACCTCGGCCCGCTGGCGCCGCGCCCCGAGCTCGGCCACGTCGACACCGAGGAGACCGTCACCTCGGGCCCGCCGGAACACGCCAAGGTGGGCTCGTGACCCGGCGTGTCGCGATCACCGGGATCGGCGTGGTCGCTCCCGGCGGCGTGGGCGTCCCGGCGTTCTGGCGGCTGCTGACCTCCGGCCGTACGGCGACCCGGGGGATCACGCTGTTCGACCCGACCGGGTTCCGCTCGCGGATCGCCGCCGAGTGCGACTTCGACCCGGCGGCGCACGGCCTCGGCCCGGAGGACGTCCAACGGGCCGACCGCTACGTCCAGTTCGCGTTGGTGGCGGCCGCCGAGGCGGTCACCGACGCGGGCCTGGACCTGGCGGCGGAGGACCCGTGGCGGGTCGGCGTCTCGCTCGGCACGGCGGTCGGCGGCACCACCCGGCTGGAGCACGACTACGCGCTGGTCAGCGCGGGCGGCGACCGCTGGGACGTCGACCACCACCGGGCCGAGCCCCAGCTGCACCGGGCGTTCGCGCCCAGCACGCTGGCCTCCGCCGTCGCCGAGGCCACCGGGGCGCGCGGCCCGGTGCAGACCGTCTCCACGGGCTGCACCTCCGGGCTGGACGCGATCGGCTACGCCTTCCAGGCGGTCCAGGAGGGGCGCGCCGACATCTGTGTGGCCGGCGCCTCCGACTCGCCGATCTCACCGATCACGGTCGCCTGCTTCGACGCCATCAAGGCCACCAGCGAACGCAACGACGACCCGGAGCACGCCTCCCGCCCCTTCGACGCGCACCGGGACGGCTTCGTGCTCGGCGAGGGCGGCGCCGTCCTGGTGCTGGAGGAGCTGGAGCACGCCCGCCGGCGGGGCGCCCGGATCTACGGCGAGATCGGCGGCTTCGCGACCTTCGGCAACGCGTACCACATGACCGGCCTCACCCAGGAGGGGCTGGAGATGTCCCGGGCGATCGACGCCGCGCTCGACCACGCCCGGGTCAACGGCGACGACGTCGACTACGTCAACGCGCACGGATCGGGCACCAAGCAGAACGACCGGCACGAGACCGCCGCGGTGAAGCTGTCGCTCGGCGGGCACGCGTACGGGACACCGATGAGCTCGATCAAGTCGATGGTCGGGCACTCGCTCGGCGCGATCGGCGCGATCGAGGTGGTCGCCTGCACCCTCGCGCTGGCCCACGGGGTGGTGCCGCCGACCGCCAACTACGAGACGCCGGACCCGGAGTGCGATCTCGACTACGTGCCGCGCACGGCACGCGAACTGCGCCTGCGCCACGTGCTGTCGGTCGGCAGCGGGTTCGGCGGGTTCCAGTCCGCCGTCGTGCTCAGCAGAACGGGGTGACACCATGACGTCACGTCAGAACGGCCGCCGGGCGGCGGTCACCGGCCTCGGCGTGGTGGCGCCGAACGGCGTCGGCGCCGACGCCTTCTGGAAGGCCACCAGGCAGGGCGTGAGCGTCCTCGACCGGATATCGCGCGAGGGCTGCGAGGCCATGCCGCTGCGCATCGCCGGCCAGGTGCGGGACTTCGAGCCGCAGGGTTCGATCGACAGCCGCTACCTGGTGCAGACCGACCGCTTCACGCACTACGCGATGGCCGCCGCCGACCTGGCGGTGGCGGACGCCGGGTTCGTCCCCGACCCGGGCGAGCCGTTCGCGGTGGGCGTGGTGACCGCGGCCGGCTCCGGCGGCGGCGAGTTCGGCCAGCGCGAGCTCCAGCAGCTCTGGGGCAAGGGGCCGCGGTTCGTCGGTCCGTACCAGTCCATCGCCTGGTTCTACGCGGCCAGCACCGGCCAGATCTCCATCCGGGGCGGCTACAAGGGCCCGTGCGGGGTGGTCGCCAGCGACGAGGCCGGCGGTCTGGACGCCCTCGCGCACGCGGCCCGCTCGATCGGGCGCGGCACCGACGCGGTGGTGGTCGGCGCGGCCGAGGCGCCGCTGGCGCCGTACTCGATGGTGTGCCAGCTCGGTTACCCCGAGCTGAGCCTCGCCGAGCGGGCCGACCGGGCGTACCTGCCGTTCTCGGCCGACGCCTGCGGCTTCTCCCCCGCCGAGGGCGGGGCGATGCTGCTGCTGGAGGACGAGTCCGCGGCCCGCCGGCGCGGTGCCCGGGTCCGGGCGTTGGTGGCCGGGCACGGCGCCACCTTCACCGGCGCCTCCCGCTGGGAGGAGTCCCGGGAGGGCCTGGCGCACGCGATCCGGATCGCGCTGGAGGAGGCCCGCTGCGCGCCCGAGGAGATCGACGTGGTCTTCGCGGACGCCCTGGCGGTCCCCGCCGCCGACCGGGCGGAGGCGCTGGCGCTCGCCGACGCGCTCGGCCCGTACGCCGAGCGGGTCCCGGTGACGGCGCCCAAGGCCGGGACCGGGCGGGCGTACTGCGGTGCGCCGATGCTCGACGTGGCCGCGGCGGTCCTCGCGATGGAGGACGGCATCGTGCCGCCCACCCCGAACGTCACCGAGGTCGGCCACGACCTCGCCCTGGTGACCGGCCGGGCCCGCCCGGCCGAGCTGCGCACCGCGCTGGTGCTCAGCCGGGGGCTGATGGGCTCCAACGCCGCGCTGGTGCTCCGGCGCGACGAGCGGCCCTGACCGACGAGCGGCCCGGGCCGGGGCCGGCGCCCCGCCGCGGCACCGCCCCCGGTGCGCAGCGGGACGCGGGGGGGGTCGTACGGTCGCCGGGTGCCGGGCCGACGCGGGGCCGCTCAGGGGCCCAGCAGAAGGCTCAGGAGGGCGCGCAGGGCGGCGGTGAGCAGCAGGCGCAGGGCGGCCTTCGTCGCCGGGTGGCGGGCGATGTCGCGCAGGGCGGGGCGGGTGGTGGGCCGGTTGTTCATCCAGGGTCTCCTCAGGTCGGTCCGGCGGGGTGCCGGGCGGTCGAGGGGAAGGCAAGTGGTTCGGGGAGGGGTCCGACGAGCCGGTGGGGTGGCCGGGGGGACGGCCGTCCTGGTCAAGGGGGGTTCGGCTAGGGTTCGGCGGGTGTTCGGTCCGGACGAGGGGGCGGTGCGGTGGTGGAGAGCGCGGCGGAGCGCTTCGCGAGGGAGCTGAAGGCGCTGAAGGACGCCTCGGGGCTCTCGCTGAACGACATCATCGGGATCGGCAAGCGGCTCCCTCGGCCGGTGACGTTCACGAAGGGCTCCCTGAGCGAGTAGTTCAACGGCACCTCCGTCCCATCCGACCCGGCTGTATTCGCCGACCTTGTCCGTGTTCTGGAGCCCGTGGCGGCACGGCGCTCCCCGGACCGGCAGGGCAGGAGTGCGCAGGAGTGGGAGGAGCTGCGGCGCGCCGCAGCACGTGAGCGGCGCCTGAGCATGGGGGTGGGGCGGCGCGACGGCGGCGGCCAGGGGGCGAGGGCGGTCGTCCCGGACGGGAGCGGCGCTCCCGGCGCGGGCAGGTCGGTGGGCTCTGGTGACGCCGCTGCGGGTCCGGTGCCGGGCGATGCCGCCAAGGCTGGCCGGATCGTGGCCGCGCTCCCCCACCGGGCGCAGTGGCTGGGCGTGTTGCGCGACCGGGAGTCCTTCCCGATCCACGTCACCGTCATCGAGGCGTACCGGTGGGCCTGCCGGCGGGTGGAGCGCGACGTCGTCGACTTCGTCGACCCCGCCCTGCACGAGGCGTACACCGCGCTGGCCGAGGTGATGGCGCAGTTGGAGGAGTTCATCGGCGAGCGGATGTACGGTCCCGACCGCGGGCACCCCTGGATCGACCTGGCCAGGTACGGCCCCGACCGGCAGGCCAATCTTCCGGTCCTCTCGGACATCCGCAGCCGCCTCGATGCCCGCTACCGCGTGCTGGTCAACGCGCTGAGCCGGCAAGGGCTGCTGTGGGAGCCCGGCCAGCCGACCGGCGCGGCGACGCCCGGCGGGGCGGTGGCTGTGGCCGACGCGGTCGTCCGGGCGGCCCGGCTGGCGGCGGACCGGTGGGCTCCCCTCGATTACCTCGAAGCGCCCCGCGACGAGCGGCACGTTCCGGACCCGGTCGAGCGGATCGACGCGATGAAGCGGCGAATGGCCTACGAGGCGGCGCTGCGGGAACTGCACGACGCGCTGGACGTACTGGCCTCGTACCTGCCGCTCGTCCTGGGCCCGCGCCCCACACCGCAGGACCTCGCCCTGGTGATCGAACAGGCGCAGCGATTCGCGAGCAACGAACCCTGACGGTCCTCACGGCGGGCGGCCCGACAGCCACCCACCCGCCCTCAGGGCTTGGCCCGAAGCGGAACCACGGGCCGCCGCAGCCGCCCGTCCGCTGCCGCCCGTGCCCTGGGGTCGGTCGTGACCCGGCTCACCCCGACCGCGGACACGCCGCCGGCCACCCCGGCCATGCCCGCGGGCGGCCGAGACTCCGCCGGCCACCACCGTCCCGGACGCACGGCATTCTCGAACACCCCGCCCCGGGCACGCCGGGCGCCCTACCCGCGCGGACCCGCGCGCACCCGGGGGTGAGAGGATCGGCCCGGCTCCCGGGCTTCCTCATTGCCTGCCCGGGAGCCACCCGCATCTCCGGACGGCACCCTGCCGACTCCACGTCCGGGCAGAGGCCCAGCGCGGACCCGGACTGGCCGGGCGGTCTCGCCGCGGGACGAGACGGCTACCAGGGCGCCCTGGCGCGGGCACGCGGCCCGTCGGCCGGGCGCGATGCCTCGAGGTCGGTGCGGGCCCTCATCAGCAGGGCGACGGCGCGGCGCAGGTGGTGGCAGACGACGGGCAGCAGGGTGGAGCGGAAGCGGTCGGCGGCCCGCAGTTCGGCGGCGGCCTCCTGCAGGAGGACGGCGGTGGTACGGATCGGTTCGCCGTGCTCGCTCGCTCGGTACTCCCCCGCCAAGGCGGACGCGGTGCCGGCGAGCTCGCCGATGCCGGGATCCTCCAGCACGTCAGCGCCGAAGTACACCAGCAGGGCCGCCAGTTGGGCCAGGAGGTCATCCCTGCGTCTCGTCCACCACGTGCTCACGCCGGGATCATGCACCAGCACCTGGGGTGAGGGGTCGGAAACCGGCCACCTCCCAGCGGCGTCGGCGGGTGGGCGAACGCTCCGGCGAGGGGCGGGGCAGCCGGCTGCGGAGACCGGCCGCCCCGGGTTCGGCCGGGCGGGGCCCGCGGGCGGCCCAGATGCCAGGGCATGCGACGGGCCAAACGGTGCGCCGCAGGGTGCAGCCGGCGGTCGCCCTCACGTGGGGTCGCGCCGGATCTGGACGCCGACGCCGAAGGAGGCGGCCGCCAGCGACATACGCTTGTTGGTGCGGTTTCCGATCCGTGACGGGACTCTAGATGACTGGCTGTCAGTTCCATCTGGCAGCATCTGCATCCGTGTCGATAGATGCCTTCGCCTCTGCTTCAGCGAGTCCTGCAGCAGCCCTGCCGCCGCGGATGGGGCCGGACTCACTTCCCGAGCCGCTTACTGACCTGTGCCGAGCCGACCAGTATGACGAGCAGAAGAAGTCCTGGCGGCGACTAACCCAGCAGTGGCGCGCTGAGGTGGCCGAGGCCCTGAGGCAGTTGCGAGTGACAATCGAGATTCAGCGTGAGTCCAGCGAGCGTATACGGGAGGGAATCCTCACCGTCGTCCAGGCGGCGGAGGACCCCCGGCCCCTGTCAGTGGCGGACATCGAGGCGTTGAACGCGCAGTGGGCTGACGCAGCCGACGCCTCCAAGGTCGGTGCACGTGATGGAACACCAAGGATCTGGCGGTGCACCGTGGCGGCCGCCCACGGCACCTGGTCGGCCCCACCGAAGGACCGGAGCCGCTTCGACCTCGCGGTCCCCGGCCCTGGGGCGGACACCGCCATGCTGCGCCTCGCCCTCTTCAGCGGGACCAGCGAGCAGGACCTCATCGACCGCATCCCCTACTTCGCCACCGCCCCGCTGCTGCGGTTGGAGCGCGTCGGCATGCCGTCTCCGCTGGTGATCGGCTTCCGGCCGCTGCCTGTCCCCGGCGCTCCGACGTCCACGCCCGGTGTGCGGATCTCTGGTGGCTGGGGCCCGGGTGCCAGCGCTGACAGCGCGGTGTCCGGGGTCTTCCTGTGGGCCGGTCCGGCAAGCTGACCAGCCGCCTGCGAAGTGATCGACTACAACGTACCCGGGGTGGTCTCGGTGCTGCCGTTTTCGCGGGTCAGCAGCATGTAGCCGGTTTCGGCATCCGTAACATCCGCCGACGCCGTGACGGCTTCGCGTACCCGTTCGGCCTTCCGGGCCCGGTAGGCCGCCTGTCGGCACGCGGAGCTGCAGTAGACGGCGTCTCGGCGGTGGCCGTGCTTGTGGGCGAAGCGGCGGCCGCAGGCCGGGCAGCGGACCACAAGGTCGGTCGCGATGCCCATGGTGAACCACAGGCCGATGGCAACAGCCTCACGGTAGTGGTGCCGCTGGCGGCGGGCAGCGGCCTTGCACTTCGGCGAGCAGTACTGAGCGTCGCTCCGCGCAGTAGCCCGCAGCGGTTCCCAGCAGTACGCGCACCGGCGCACCCGGCCAGCCATGGTTCCACCGTACGCCCGTCATTGAGACGCGCTCCACGCCCCGAAAGTGCTGCCTGGCCTGCAAAATTGCAGGGCTCATCCGGAGATCCCAGGCGCCCCCGGGGCGACTCCCGGGCCCGCTCGGGGGTTCGGGCCGGGGCCGCTGTTCTCCGCCATGCCGGTGACGGCCGGGTCCGGCACGCAGGGTTACGCCGTGACGGCGGCGGGACGGACGGCTGGTCGGCGACGGCGCTGCGGCGGGCGCTGGAACGGCCTGTGAGGACGACGACCGGGCCGGGACAGCACCAGGCCTGAGCGTTGTCCCGGGGCCGACCCACGGCGAGCAGGCCGGAACCGACAGCGGTACAACGGGAGGCCGGCCCGGCGGAGCAGCTGGCCGGACGGCGGGCAGGCTGGCAGGCGGGCAGAGCTCCGGGTCCGGCAGCGCGGCGGCCAGGCAGACGACGGCGGAGCGGCGGCAGCGGGAACAGGGTGTTGTCCCGGCCGCGGTACCGGGCAACACCGGGCAGGGATGGTTGAGGCCGGGCCGGGACCAGGGCTGGCTGGACAAGCAGGCCCGGGCCGGGCGACGGGCGGGTGGCCCGGCGGGGGCAGCGGGGTCGACACCGGCGGCGTGGGCGCGGCGGGACGACGGCGCAGCGGCCCGGGCAGACCGGACGGCCGAGCGCACCTGCGGCGCGGCCGCGGTGTCGTTGCCCTGCCATAGGCTCCCCCGGGCTGGACGGACCAGCTGGCGGGTCCGCGGGCTTCCAGGACCGGCGGCGAGAAGGGGAGCGGGACGTGAGCTGGGATGTTGTCGCGGAGGAGAAGCGGATCCGATGGACGTCGGAGCCGCTCCGTGGAGTGGGCCCGCTGCAGTTCGGGATGACACCCGGGGAGGCGGAGGAAGCCCTCCACGGCGTGCTGGAGCTCGGCCCGTGGAGGAGCGACGTACCGCACTACGGGACGGTGCTCAGCCGCGAGTACAACCCCCCGCACACACCGGCCTGGCCGGCGGTCACCGCCTACTTCAATGACGGGCGCCTGGCGGGGGTCGCCATCGACGCGCTGCGCGGCCCCCAGGTCTGTCTGGCCGGGATCCCGTTGGTGGGCCGCGCGCCGTCCCGGCTCGCGGCCGATCTCACCGAGTACACGGACACCCACGACATCTTCCTGCGGTACACCTCCCTGGGGGACCTCGCCTCGGAGGAGCTGGGATTCTTCGGCGCCACCCAGCGGGCCGACGACCTCCTCCTCACCAGGCCGGTGCTCGTCGGCATCTCCTGGGCGGACCGGCTCGGCGACTCCACGGAGACCCACCTCCCCCCAGCGGAGTGGCGGGACCGGAGGTAGCGGCCGGCGGGCAGCCGCACGCGGATGACTGGCGCGCAGGAGAGCCGATCGCTCACGACGTACGGGCGCCCCTTCGCTGAAGGGACGCCAGTGACAGCGGAAGGGTCAACTCGCCCGGGATAACTCGCTGCCAGCACCGACCCGCTGCTCGTACTCATGCCGCGCCTGCTCCAGCAGGCTCCTCCAGGAGGAAACGGTCGGCCGGCGCCGGAGCAGCGCTCGGCGTTCCCTGTCCGTCATCCCGCCCCACACTCCATGATCGATTCGTTCATCCAGGGCGTAAGCCAGGCACTCGGTACGCACCGGGCAGCCCGCGCATACCGCCTTTGCCCTGTTCTGCCCCGCGCCGTCGACGAACAACTCGTCCGGATCACTGGTCCGGCAGGAACCACGTGCGGCCCAGCCCGGATCCTTCTCCATCACGTCCTACCTCTCCCCCAAAAGCCAGATCGCTTTCCCCGAAGGGGCGTTGACAATACGTCAGTCGAGGGTGTGGGTGAAAGCGCCAAGTCCCCTGTTCGGGTGAATCATCGGAGGGCTGCCGATCATGACGGCGTTCCTCGCTGCCCAGGGCCAGCCCGGCAGCAGCCCCGGACAACGGAGGAACGCGCGCCTCGCGGCCATGGGCTTTGCGGCCTCTACCTCCAAGGTGCTCTGGCCAGAACCAGTCCCCGCACCTCACGCGCACCGTGCTGCCGCAGCAGCCGGGAGACCGCCGCCATCTGGGCGCCTGTCGTGAAGACGTCGTCGACCAGGAGGACCGTGGCACCGCTGACACCGGGGCCGACCTCAAGCGCCTGTGCATGTGCTTCGGCGGCGGCCCACTTGGTCTGCCAGAACGCTCCGGTGGCTGCGGATGCTGTGGTCGCGCTGGTCTTGATCAGCACCGGCTTGTCGGGATCCGCGATCGGCCACCGTCCGGTTCGGTTCGCGTCGCTGGCGGCCCGCATGATCGCCTCGACGTGCTGCGGGCGACGGTCCGGCGCGGTCGGGTTCCCGACGATGAGGTCGATGTCCGCGACCTCGGCAGCATGGGTGTCCAGCCACCCGACGATCAGTCGGCCGTAGATCAGCGCCCAGCCCATCCTCCCGTCGTACTTGAGCCGCGGAAGGGTCCGCTTCATCGCCCCGTCGTACATCGCGACCGCGTCGACCCTGGTGAAGTGCCTCTCCTCCAGGGGCCAGCCGCAGATGCGATTCCCGCACGGCACACCGACCTCGGGGAGGGTCTGGCTGCAGACCAGGCAGTGCGCAGGGGCGACCGGCGGCAGGGTGTCGCCGGCGCAGGCCGCGCAGATTGCCGGCGCTCCGGTCAGCTTGTATGCGCAGCTCTTGCAGTCTGGAAAGCCGGCAGGCTCGGGAAGTGGACCGGGCCCGGTCACAGGCCGGCCAGGGCGAGCTGCAGACGCTGCTTCCCGGCCTGGTGCGCCTGGGTGGCGCTGCCAAGTCTGGTCAGGACGTCCTCGAGCTCGAAGACTTCGGTGGCGCGGTGGTCGGCGAGCATCTTCGCGGCCCACGCTTCGGAGGTGGCGAGCGAGTGCAGGAGGAAGACCTGCTTGCCGTGCTCGGCCGCGATCCGGGCCTGAAGCTTGGCGCCTGAGGTGCTGGAGGCCTCGATGACGACGCTTCCCAGGGTCGAGCCGCTCGTGACGACGTTGCGTCGGGGGAAGGTCCACCGGGCCGGGGACGAGGTGGGCCAGAACTGCGAGAACAGCGCGCCGCCGGCGTCCACGATGGAGCGGGCCAGGCTGGTGTTCTCGGCCGGGTAGATCTTGGACGCGATCCCGGTTCCCATCACGGCGACGGTTCGTCCGCCGTGCTGCAGTGCTGTCTGGTGCGCTGCGGTGTCGATGCCCTTGGCCAGGCCCGAGTAGATGACGACGTCCGCTTCGACCAGGCCTCGGGTCATCCGGGCGGCTCTGAGGCGACCGTTCTCGGTGCAGTTGCGCGTCCCGACGACGGCGACCGAGCGTCCGTCCCGGATGGAGAGCTCGCCGAGGTGAAAGAGGAACGGTGGCAGGTTCGGGATCAGCCGCAGGTTCGCCGGGTACGCCTCGTCGAGGACTGTGACGATGCGGGCTCCGACGTGTTCGGCCGCTTCGAGCTCGGCGGCGACGCGCTCACGTGCCGCGTCGAGGTGGGACAGGGCCGAACGCAGCACTGGAAGGCTCTTGCGCGATGCTGCGGACTGCTCGGGAAGATCGCCTCCTAGGACGGTCTCGATGCCGGCTGCCGTCTGGCAGGTCCTGGCGAGCAGGCTCCAGTCGACGGAGGTTTCCCCGACCTTGAGGGCGCACAGTGCCAGCAGGTCGTGGTGCAGCTCGGGCAGCTCACTGGGGAGTCTGCCCTGTCCGGTTGTGGGCGACATGATCATTCCTTCTACTCGCGGCCCGGTCTGTTCGAAGGGTTCAGCGCACTGCCTTGGGCCTGGGGCCATCATGGCGCACTCCCACGACTGCGCTCCACCGAACCCGGCAGTCGAGGGGGCGGGATCCTCCGAAGGCACTCCCGGAGGGCCTAGGACCCGGGCCATGACCGATGCTGCCCATGGTGTGCCTGTTCAAGACGGTCAGAGCCAGGGCGTGCTGAAGGTCCCCGAGATGGCCTCGCTATACCTGCAGCCGCTGGGGCCGATGGGCCTGCCGGTCTCGGGAGGCGCGACTGTGGCTCACCGGCCCGGCTGCCGACATGTTCGAGTTCGGCGCTACCGTGACCTCGGTGCCGAGCATGGCCCAGGCAGTGGCGGAAGCCGACGATGGCGAGTTGGAGCAGGCCCGCGTTCTCGCGGCCGCGCTCACCGAGGGGCTTCCGGTCGCCGCTCGGCTGCTCGCCGCGGCGACAGGCACGCCCAACCGGGCTGGCTTCGAGGGCCTCGTTGCTCTCGACCAGGACCCGTTCATCCGCGTCCTGCTGGCGGGGATGGCGGTGTCCATGGTCCGCCGGGGACTGGGCGGGGATCTTGCGCGCGTCGCAGCTGCCGCCGGCCCGTTCGCGTCCGTGCAGGGCGACCTCGACCGCATCCTGGACATGCCCGCTTTGACGGTCGAGCGGAACCTGCGACGTGCGGCGCCCGATGTCCGCGTGATCGCCGGTCGACTCATCGGCGCCGCCCTCGACGGGCGCCTTGGCAGCCTCCAGCCGTCGGCCGCCGACGGGCGGCCGCGGCGAGGGTGAAGCGCCGGCGTCGCAACCGGGCGCCACTGCTGCCTCGGACCGGATCCTGCCGCGTCAGGGGCGGACGAGCCTGGCCCGCTGCCTTGGGGGTCGGGCGCGGTGTCACCCGCTGGGGCTACGATCCCCCGATCGCGGGGGCGTGAGACGCGTGCCCAGAGGGCAAGGGGAGCATCTTGGACGAGCGGTCGGCCGGCAGCCGGGCAGAGGCGAACTTCCACGAGAAGACCAAACTGGTCCTGGCGCAGCGGGCAGCGTATCGGTGTTCCAATCCGGGGTGCGGGAAGCTGACGATCGGTCCGGGCAGCGGGGCCGAGGACACGTCGTCGACCGGCACGGCCTCCCACATCTACGCCGCCGCGGAAGGCGGTCCACGCGGGACAGGCGGCCTCTCGCCCGAGCAGCGCCGGCACGCGAGCAACGGGATCTGGCTCTGCGCGAGCTGCGGGGGCCTGGTCGACACCAACGAGGGCAGGCGGTACCCCGTGTCGCTTCTGCGGGGGTGGCGCGATCTGCACGAGACGCGCACGCGGCTGGAGCACTCCGGTGTGGCGGGTCCGGGAGGCTGGATCAACTCCGTCGAGGTCCGCGAGGATGTGTGGCTCGCCGAGCCCACCACGGTGCGGTTCTCGCGTTGCAACATGTTCATCGGTCCGAACGCCTCGGGCAAGACGCTCTTCATGACCTTGCTGTCCGGGCTCTCCGAGCCGTCCCAGATCATGCGGCGGGCCGCGCTCCCGGATTCGGCGGTCAACGCCGTCATCAACTGGTACGACCCCCAGCCGCGCACGGCCGAGATCAGTGCAGATGAGCGAGGGATCTCCTTCGTTCTGGACGGGGCCGGTGTCCCCTTCGTGGCCCAGCCCTACCGCGTCCTGAAGCCGTCCCTGCCCTTGCTGGGACACCCTGCCGGCTCCCTCACCTCACTGGCCTCTCGCCTCGGCCTGGACCCGTGGAACGCGCGCGGCCTGCTCCTGCGCACGCCCGAGATCGTCGGCGGGGCCGTCAAGGAAGTGGCCATCGAGGGCAAGGACGGCATCCGGGCCGTATGCAGCCTTGATGGCAAGGAGTTCTGTGTCCGCGGTTCGGAGCAGGAGCGCTTGCCCGCGATCGTCGTGCTGGAGGTCGCCATCGCACTGGCGGAGGAGTCTGCGCGGGCGCAGCCCACCCTCCTGCTCCTGGACGAAGACCTGGACATGATGCACCCGCGGGGATTCCGTCACTGCCGTGAGCTGCTCAGCTCGGCGTCACGGAACTTTCAGACGGTGGCCGTCAGCCACCAGCTGGGGGCTCTGCAAGATCCCGAATGGACGGTGACCCGCTTCGAGCCCCTTGACGCACAGGAGTTCGGCGCGTCGGGCTCACTTCCCGTCCGGCTGGTCCAGGACGAGGACCCGCTGGAGACCTACGCCGCCCTGGGGCGGCGGTTCACGCCGTTCCCCGAGGCGGCAGGCCCTCGGTAGGGCCCGGTCAGCGCCGTCCCGCCTCCCATGAGCGCCATACGGGCCTGCCCCCCGTCGGCCCGGGTCCGGCCGGTGGCCTTCTGGGGGCTGGCCTCTACGGCTGGTCGGCCAGCAGAGCGCCGGCGCCGTCCGGGCGCAGCCGTACCGGGCGGTGGCCGAGGTCGGCGACAGGGTCGGTGAGGTACCCGCCGCCGTTCGCGGGCCGGGCGGTGAGGGCGAGCAGGCGCAGGAGGTCGCAGGCTCCGGCGGTGGAGTCGTGTTCGGCGGCGGCCGGGTCGAGGCCGAGCAGCATCGCGCGCAGTCCCAGCCACAGGCCCCCGCCGATGTGGGAGACTCGCCGGCCGCCGAGGGCCGGGTGCGGTGCCCGGTCGGGGCAGGGCACCCAGCCGCCGGTCTGGATCACCGGGCGAGCGGGGGCAGCGGTGTTCGTGGCGATCATGGATGGACGCTATCGGCCGGTACTGACAGGACCGCTGTTCCAGCGCGCAGCGGCCCGGGAGGGCGGTGGCCGGCCGGTGTTCCGCGGTGCTGGGGCGGCGGATACGGCACGATGGACGCTCTGGCGGCGCTCCAGGGCGCCGAGCCGAAGTGGAGGGGTCTCATGGCGGCACGCGGCGATGTGGCACGGCTGCGGGAGTTCGTGGGCACCTTCGCGGGCCTGCGGCTGGGCGATGACACGTGGCGCTTTCGCTCCGTCGCGCAGATGGTCCTGGAGATCGGGACGCTCTGGCCACCCTCGCCGTGGCCCGGCGACCGCCCCCAGTGGCAGCCCGGTCGCTGCTTCGACGCGGCCACGGCCTACGCCGACGCCACCCAGGCCGCCTACGTGGAGGGTTTCGTCCTGGTCCCAGGGCTGACCGAGTGGCCGGTGTTCGAACACGCCTGGTGCCTTCGAGACGGCGAGGTCGCGGACCCGTCTCTGCCCGACGGCCACGCCGCGCTCTACCTCGGGATCGCGTTGGCCCCGGTGTTCCGGGCCGCCGAGCAGGCCCGGCGCGGGACGAGCGCCGTCCTCATGGCCGACCCTGCCGACTTCCGGATCGGCGACAACGAGCAGGTGCTGCAGTGGGGCCTGCCCGAAGGGGCGGCAGCCGGGCAGGCCGGTGCCGGCACCCTGATGCCGTAGGGCCGGGGCCGGGCGGCCGCAGCGGGCGGGCGAGCGCTGCTCTTGGTCTACGGACGCTTCGGCTGGGTACACAGTCCGGCGCGGGTGATGCCGGCGGCGCTCAACTCGTCCATCACGACGTGGAGCACGGCGCGGGCCATCATCGGCGCGACCGCGTCCTTGCAGTCCAGCCAGACACGCGGAGCGGCTCCGTCGGCGTCGACCGCGGCATAGTTCGGGCTGTAGAAGGTCACCCCGGTGGAGAGGCCGTCGTCCATCTCCTGCGCGGTGAGCTCTTGGCCGCTGTCGGTGATCCGCATCAATCGTGGCAGGGCGGCGTTCAGGGCAGCGACCACGGCCGGGCGGTCGGTGTCGGACGAGCGGACCTCGACCTCCCACAGTTGCTGCTCGCAGATTCCGTGGTCGGCGATGATGCGCAGCGTCCCCGGGTGGACCACCAGGCCGCCTTCGGTGCTCATCGAGGTGACGGCCCGGCCCATCCAGGGCGCAGCGTGCGCGGAGTACGCCTGGGCGTACGCGTCGGCGATCCGCCAGAGCGTCTGCCCTCCGCCGTGGCGCGCCGCGTGCTCGAACAGGTCGGCCGCCGCCCCATCACCGTTGCGCAGGGCTTCGTGTGCCCGGTGGAAGATTGCTTCGAGTTCGGGGAGTTCGGGGGTTTCGGGAGCGGTCACGAGAGGAGAGGTATCACGTCCGTCCGACGCCGGGCCGGTCTGTACGGGGCCGACGTCGGGAAAGGAGACCCTGACGACACACCTCTGGCCAAATTCTTGACTGGTCAAAATCTTGACCGTACCTCGAGGTATGAGCAGACCTGACCTCAACACCCCGACAGCGCTTGAGAATTACCTCGGCGCCCGGCGGGCGCTCCTGGACGCCATGCGCGCGGACCAGCAGGCCGGCGTCAGTGCCAACGACCTCGCCCGGATGGTCCGCACGGCCTGGAGCAGGCCCACGACGCTGGACTACCTGAAAGTGCTGGCGCTGCGCGACGAGGTCCGCGAACTGCTGGTGCAGGCGGGGCTGAAGCCGTACATCGACGCCACCACGCCGGCAGCGGCGACCGAGCCCCGCGAGGTGCGCCTGCTGGTGGCGTGCGACCCGATCGAGACCCCGCCCGAGATCTGGACGAGCCTGCCCTCTCGGATCGAGGAGCTCCTTACCGGGGCCGGATTGACCTGGGCGTTCCCCGACGAGGAGCCTCACGCGCTGTCCGCGCTGCTCACCGACGAGGACTACGTACAGCTGCGCCGGGACTGAATCCCCGCCGTCTCACCGCCCGCCGCGCGGTGTACCGCGCCTCGGGTGTCCGCGGCCGTGCCGGCCGCGGACACCGGCAGAGCGTCAGACGCCCTTGGCGGCGTCCTTGAGCTTGGAGCCCGCGCTGACCTTGGCGCTGTAGCCGGCCGGGATCTGGATCGGGTCGCCGGTCTGCGGGTTGCGGGCGGTGCGGGCGGCACGGTGGGTGCGCTCGAAGGTCAGGAACCCGGGGATGGTGACCTTCTCGTCGCCCTTGGCGACGACCTCGCCGACGACGTCGGCGAAGGCGGCCAGAACGGCGTCGGCGTCCTTGCGGGCCACCTCGGCGCGCTCCGAGACGGCGCCCACCAATTCACTGCGGTTCATGAGGATGCTCTTCCGGTCGACTATCAGTGATCGACATGCTGCCAGGACACCACCGCCCAGGCCGCATCGCGGCCGTCCCGCGCATGTCGCGCCGGGTTCTGGCAGTAGCGACAACCGCACGCACTGGCTCCGAGCCGACTCGGCGGGCAACTGGACACCGGCCGCCGCGGTGGTCCGCAACACGTCGGCCGAGCCGACCGCCCGCCTTCGAACGCGGCGTCTCCGTCCTGGTATTGGTTCGCCGGGCGGTGCCTCGCGCTGCGACACTGCGAGCCATGACGCCAACGGAAGAGGGGCCGGCGAAGCTGCGCCCGGCCGAGACAGCCGCGCAGGCCCTGATCACCGAGATCCTCAGCGCCGAGGACGGTGTACCGGTCACCCTGGAGCTGCACGACGTCCCGCCGCTCCAGGGGGTGCACGACTTCTGGGTCCACCGGGCGTCCGGACGCGAGGCGCTGGAGGTCACCACGCTGGCCGACCAGGACGCGGTAAGCAACAAGATGCACTGGCGAACCCGCGGCCCCGCCTCGGAGCAGCAGGTGGAGGGGCTCGCCCACGGGTGGTCGGTCATGGTGGACGACGCCGCCAAGGCCACCGGGGTGAAGAAGCACCTGGCGGCCTGGCTGCTGGCCCTGGAGGCCGAAGGGATCACTTCCGGGGGCCGGTGGGACCGTCGGGTCTACGAGCACCCGGTGATCTTCGAGCTCGCCCGAGCGGGGGTGATGACCGCGGAGGCGCTGCCCTTCCTCCCGGCCGGCCTGGTGACACTGTCGTATGCGGCCATGACGCTCCCCGGGCGGCCCATGAACGGGGCGGAGCACGTGGCACAGGCCCTGACGAAGGCTCTGCAGCTGAAGCGCCATCAGGGCGACGCGAACAAGCTGGCCCGCTCCGGAGCCGCGGTGCGCCATCTGTACCTCGCGGTGGACCTGAACAGCCGATTCGACGTGGTCCGCGCGGCGAGCGAGGGTCTGCCGACGGAAGCCCCCGTGGTGAGCGAGCAGATCACCTGGGTGTGGCTCGCCGTCCCGGTGGAGGGGGCGACGGACGTCCTGCGCTGGTCGGCCTCGACCGGCTGGCTGCGGAACCGAGTCGAGCGGTAGACCGAACCCGTGAGGTCCGGGGCGTACCTTCCAGCAACCGGGCAGGCCCCGGGGGCCGTCGGGCAGCGGCGGCCGGCCAGCGGCGGCGAAG
Organism: Kitasatospora sp. NPDC004240; assembly: GCF_053603215.1. Classification (NCBI taxonomy): domain Bacteria; kingdom Bacillati; phylum Actinomycetota; class Actinomycetes; order Kitasatosporales; family Streptomycetaceae; genus Kitasatospora; species Kitasatospora sp. NPDC004240. The sequence continues at coordinate 23,180 of NZ_JBSGFD010000058.1, forward strand.
GCGAAGGGCCGTCGCCGTGGCGTCGTCGACCTGCCGGGCCGCACGCCGAGCACCCGGTCCGGCCCGGCAGCGGGCCGGCTGTCGGAGCGGAGTGCTAGCCATAGTGGCCATGGACACCGACGACGCCACAGCCCTGCGCGCAGAGGACGACCCCGAGGCGCACTACCAGCGCGCGCTCCGGACCCTGGAGAACGACGGCATCGACGGCTGGGAGAGCGCGAGAGCGCAGTTCGAACGAGCCGCCGCCCTCGGCGGACCGGACATGGCCTGGCGCATCGCCGACGCCACCCAGTGGATCCCCACCCAGGCCGGCCACTGGATGAGCCAGGCCGTCCTGACGACGGGCGAACCCGGCGGCATCACCGTCGATCCCGGCCTGCTGCGCATCAGCGGGGGCGATGACGGTGACCCACTCGTCCAGCACTGGGAGATCGCGGTCCGCTCCGCGCAGCACGACGCCGCCCTCACCGCGCTCACCACCGCCGCTCACCACCGCCTGTGGGCCGTCCTCGAGGACGGCACCGAACTGCCGCCCGACGAAGCCGAAGACCTCATCGACGACACCGACCTCTACTCCCCCAACTATGTCGCCACCAAGCCGGACGTCCCGTCGGTCTGGCTCGACTGCAAGGGCGCCGTCATGCCGCTGATGGCCCGCACCGTGCTGCGCATCGTCACCGAGGAGCTCAAGAACGCCGGGATCCACCAGGCCGTCCTCTTCACTCCCCGTCCGGACGACGAGCACAGCTCCTGAGTCCCTGCCCAGCTCCGGCCGGCGACGCTGCGCGCCGAGCCCAGGGCGGCCTGCCTCCAGGCTGTGGATGGTGGTCGACCGTCTCGGTCCGCATGCACGGCCGTGGACGCCACCGCTTCGTGGCCTCGCTGCTGTCGGCGTGTACCGGCAGCGGGGACATCTGGTGGACGGGATGTCGAGGGTCTTCGACATGGGTGTCGAAGACCCTCGACATTTCCGGGTCGGCACGAGGCGTGTGGGGCCCGGGTCGCTGGTGCTAGCCCTGCAGGGCGCGGCGGGCCTGGATCCGGGCGAGGGTCATGTCCAGCTGCCGCTTTCCGCCCGGGTAGGGCACGGGTTCCCAGATGATGCCGGCTTCCTCGCACACCCGGGCGACGACTTCCTCGGCGCCAAGGGTCTCGTGCAGCTTCTCGCCCTCGCCGGACAGCGTGATCCACCACAGGGCGGTGGTCGTCTCCTTCTTCCCGTCCGTTCTCGGCTTGAGGAGGTAGGCGCCACGCCAGCTCAGACGGCCCTGGCGTTGAAGGGCGTTGAGCTGCTCGGCAAGATGGCGCTGGCGGGCGATCCGGAAGGGCTGCATCGGAAGCAGCTGCCCGGAGGGTGCGGCCGGGGTGCTGCGTTCGGGCGCCGAAGGGCCTGCCGGGGTCTTCGGCGCGGCCGGCGCGGCGTGCGTCCACGGGATGCCGTGGGCCTGGGACAGGCGGGCGACGAGGTCCTCGGCCTCCTGCAGCTCGTAGAAGCTGGGGAGCTGAGGCTGATCCCGCAGAACGATCCACCACCAGGGCCGGGGCGGTGCTTCAGTCCGGTTCCAGATCAGGATCCGCTGGACCTGGAGGCGGTCGAGCTGCTCGCCCAGCCGGCGCTCGCGCCCGGTCGGGGGCGCGGACCGCGGCCGGAAGACGCCGCCGAGCGGGGCGCGGCGGCCGACAGTGGAGCGGGGGGCGGGAGCGAACTCGGCAGGGCTGGCGGGTTTCCAGGGGCGGCCTGCTGCCGCGCTCATCGCCTCGACGACGAGTTCGGCGGCTTCGAGGTCGTACAGGGCGTCGGCGTGGCCGGGGCCGGCGATCCACCACATCGGACCGGGGTCGTCGTCCCAGTAGTCGTCGATCTCGTTCTCCCAGAGCCAGGTGAGGTGTCCGATGCCCTGGAGCCGGGCGAGCTGCTCGCCCAGGTGCCGCTCGCGCGGCGTGCGGTAGGGGGGGTCGGGGATCGGGTGGCCAGGTGGGTCGGTGCGCGGGTGCGGCAGCCGGCCGGGCGCTGCGGGGGCGGGTCCGGTGGTGGGTGTCGTGGTCTTGCCGACCGTCGGGGTGGGGGCGGCGGCTTCCGTGCGGCGCTGGGCGATGAGCCGGTGGATCGTCTGCTGCAGGGCCGCAGCCGGGCCGGGCCCCATGTCGGGGTTGACGGTGGTGGTGGTGAAGTCGTCGCCGGTCAGCGTGTTGGTGCTGAACGGATCGACGCGCACGCCCGGCCGGGGCGTGTAGTAGGTGTACGGCCCCGGGTACTTGCCGATGGTCAGCGCGATGACCTCGGCTGCTCCGGCCTCGGCGAGCAGGGTGCGGGCCCAGTCCAAGGACATGCCGCTGGTGGTGAAGTCGTCGAACACCACGATGGTCTTGCCGGCGACCGTCCGGCGGTACCGCGGGTTGATGCGCACACTCTGGGCCTGTGCCGCGATGGAGATGCCGGCGGGTATGCCCGTCCGCCGGGCCTTCACGCGTTCGAGGCTGGTATCGGGGGCCTGGACGGCGCGCTCCAGGAGGTCGGCCTTGAAGTAGGAGCCGACCACGGTCTTGGCGAGCTCGAGGTAGGCGGCAAGCTGCGGGCTGCCCTTGCCCGGCGTGCTGCTGGGGTAGACGCAGAACTGCAGGGACCTGGCCGGCAGGGCGCCGTCGAGGTAGGCGGAGCACAGAAGGTGGAGCATGAGGACGTCGCGGCCGGGCTGGCCGGCGATGGTGACCGGCTTGTCGTAGGTGAAGACGTCCTGGAGCGTGAACGAGGCGGGCGTGCTGGCCGGCAGGCGGACGTTCGGCGGCAGGAGAGCGCGCAGACGAAAGGCCCGGACGTCGTCGTCGATGCAGAACGCGAAGTCCGGTTCGGCCAGGAGGAAGTTCTCCAGCAGGGCGCGGATGGCGTCCGGGTGCTCGTAGGTCAGGGCCAGGACGTCCTTGGTCGCCACGTCGGCCCAGCGGGCGTGGACGTACAGGACGTGGGCATGGATGCCGGTGTACCAGTCGACCTGGCTGCTGCCGACCATGAGGAGCTGGTTGGCGCGCAGGCCGAGCAGTTCGGCGGCGTGGGTCAGCCAGCGGGCGTTGCCGCGTGGTTCGCGGCCGGGGAGGTCTTGCGGGCTCAGGTGGAGCGCCGGGGCGGGCAGGCCGGCCGCGGCGCACGCGGCGGCGGCGTCGAAGCCGTCGCCCGTGAGCAGGACCCAGGCGAGTCCGTTCCGGCGGAGCCAGGTCAGCAGCGACTGGATGCCGGTGTGCGGCGTGCTGTCGGTCCGGAAGACCACCCGCCGGTCCATGACGACCGCCCGCACCGTCTTGCTGGTCTCCATACCGTCCTCTCGCCCAGCCCCGTCAGTGCCCTTGATCGTCCCAGCAGGCACGGTCGGCGCGCACCGAGTTTGCCCAACTGGCCGCGCTCTGGGTCGCATTGACCCGGGCGGCCGCCGATGCGCGGCTGCGGTCGCCCGGTCGGCGCTCGGGTCAACTCGGCGCTCACCCGGCCTCGTTCGGATGAGATCCCCGGCGTGGCCGGTGACCTGCGAACTGCCGGGCCGTATCGTCGGGCCGTGGCTGGTGATGTTGGTATCGCGGAGCGCCGTTGCGGCTGGGATCGGGCGGTGCCCGCCGCCACCGTCTGCGCGGGGGCAGGCGTCTGGGCGTGGTTGGTGCCGCACGTGGCCGGGTCACTGGGTTCGCAGGCCGGGTTCAGCAACGTCGACGCCTGGCTGGCGGCGATGGTCCTGCCCGTCCTCGGAGCGGTGACCGCCTACCACCACCGCATCGCCAGCGCCCGGCGTCCGGCCGGTGTCGGCTGGGTCTTCTCGAACGGCATCGTGGCGAGTCTGCTGCTCCATCCCGCCCCGGCCCAGCAACCGCTCCAGCGCGTACCTGCCTGCGATCACCCGCTGGTCCACCAGCCCCCCAACTCCCCAGAACTGCGTGCAGTTTAGGCCTATCCTGCCTGCCCCTGCGTCCCGTTCGTGACGATCCGTTCGCCGAGCAGGCCAGACCGGAAGACCGCCAACCGCGGTAGTAGCGCCAGGCGGCGCCCGATCTCTGATGGCCTGTGGCCTCGAACCGCTGGGACTCCACGACGACCCGCAACGTACGGTCTCCCTCTGTGCTCTCGGCGGCCTGTTCGCCTTCACCGCCGGCCGGAGGAACGACGGCCTTCCGCCGCGGGTTGCACCCGACGACCGGAGAGCACCGGGTCGCGTGATGCTGTGAACGGGATGTTGACGACGGCCGGGCCGCTGCACCGGGCGCTGGTCACCAGGTCGCGCGCCGTCGAACACGTCCTGCTCTCCTGGCGGGCCGACGCCGTACCTGGCCGCGAGCACCGACCGGGGCAGGCGTGCTGCGGACGGCCCCTCGCCGCCGGCGACCCGGGCCGGTGACAGCAGGGCCCGGCCGCTTCGGCCGGGCCCGTACGGGATGGGTGCCCGGTGGTGCCCGGCGCTACTGCATGATCGTTCGCGGCAGGTGCGAGGGCGTGCCGACGCAGCTGTACACCTGCAGGGTGTAGCCCCGTCCGATGGTCATCATGGTGGGATTGCGCAGGCTCCGGTAGGGATTCCCGACGAGCTTCGCCGTGTCCGAGGTCGTTTCGGCCGGCCGCCAGCTGCCACTGGCCCCGTCCCATTCACTGCCGTCGATGGTGAGCAGCGCCTCCAGGGGCCCGCTGCACTCGCCGCACTGCCGTTCCTCGTCGGATTCGGCCGGGTCGCGGAAGGTGAAGGGGGCCGGCCATCCGCCCGCCTTCCAGCCGGGAGCGACGGACAGATCGCTCTGGTAGCTCACCGACTGCTGTGCGCACCAGGCGTACACGCGCTCCTTCAGAGCCCGGTCGAGTAGATGGCCGGGTGGGAACTCGTTTACCGGTTCGGGGTTGGAGCAGGCATGGCTCCGGCACGTGGTCGTCGCACAATGGTGATAGGGCTGGGCATTGTCCCGAAGGCGGCCCTGTGCGGCGATACAGCGCGGTTGGGCTGGGGACGGGGCAGACCGGAAGCTGATCCCCGAAGAGAGCTGGGCCAGGAGGACGGTCGTCGGGCCCGGCTTCCCCGGCCGGCCGTTGGTCGTGGGCCGGCCGGGAGGTCACCGTGGTGGGCTACTGCCAGGCGATCATCCGCAGCTCGCCGGACGATGACGTGCCCGGCGCGTCGGACGGGATGGAAGCGATCTTCCGGGGAGCGGCGCCGGGCGTGAGGTCGATCCGGTAGAGGTCGGTGGGGGCGCCGGCAGCGCTGCTGGTCGGCGAGAGGAAGGCCACTGATTTGGCGTCGGGCGAGAGCACGAAGTTGTTGGTCTCGCGGTCGGTGTCGGGCATCAGCTTCTCGACCTTCTCCACGGAATCGAAGGAGGCTGCGAAGGTCACGCGGTGCATGCTCTTCGCCGAGAGGCAGATGAGGTTGTGGTCGTCCGTCCAGAACTTGGGGGCGCACTGCTTGGGGACATCGGCGGAGCCGGGCATGGTCGGATCGGTGCTGGAGGGGCCGACGAGGGTGGGTACGACGTACTCGTCCCCGTACCCGGCCGCCGGTGCGTCCTTGCGCCAGATCCCGAGGTTGTAGTCGCCCCCGGCGGCGGCGACGGTACCGGCCGGGTTGACGACCACGAACTTGGTGCCGGCGCTCAGGGGGGCTCGTGACCACGGATGGTCGCCCGCGAGGGTGAATACCGGGCCGTGGGCAAGGCCGTGGTCGGTGGCGGCAGCGCCCTGCCGGCCCAGGTCACGGCTCATCACATGGCCTTGCTCGTTCGCGTACCAGAGCGTCGACGTCCCGTTCTGGAAGACCGGGGCCTTGTCCTTCGGCATCGCGCTGAAGCCGTCGCTGGGCGGCGCCCCGACCGGTGTGCTCTCCGGCTTGAGCGTGAAGGCGGCAGCGGAGCCGTCGCTCGGGTTGCCCGCCTGCGGGCCCGGCGAGGACAGCAGTCGGCCGGCCACGAGGGTGAAGTCACCGTTGAAGCTCTGCCGGAGCACGCTCGGCACGGTGCCGCGGCCGGAGCGGTCGCAGAGGACACCGGCGTCCGCTCCCTGGGGGAGCTGCGAAACGCTCTGGGCGACCTGCTTCCCGTCGGTCACGGAGTACGAGGCGAGGGTGATCACCTGGACGTCCGGCCTGTTGCCACCGGGAGCCTTCCTGCCGCACCACGAGAGGGTGACCGTCCCGGGCGATCCCACGGGCAGGGCCGCGACAGCGCCCGAGGAACTCGCCGCGGCGGTTGCTCCGGGAGAGCTGGCGTCCTGCGCCCTGTGCTGGTCGCCCGAACCGCTGTTGCAACCGGTAACCGCCAAGGCGATCACCGCCGCGACCGCCGACCCGGCAAAGCCCCTGCTGCGGTGCCCCATGTACCTTCCGCCCCCTTCATGACAACGACCGGGACGCTACCAGACCGATGGCACACGGGGAGTGACGGCCCAACAGCAAGACACGCCGCCGACAGGCCCCCGCCGCGAAGGGTAGCCGTGGTGGTCGCCCTCGGCGAGACACGACTCCGATGCTGCCCACGGTCAGGATCTGCCGGACCAGGCCGCCGAAGTGGATGAACGTCCGTTGGCACGGCGGCGTGGCCGCGTAGCGATGCGGCGTAGAGGTGGCCGGGCCTGGCCAGATGGGCGTGGACCAGGGTGTCAGCGGCGGTGGATCTCGGCGGCGCGGTCGGGCCGCCAGGCAGCGTCTGCGACGCGATCTTCCTCAAGCTGCCGACCCGGACCTCCGCCTTCTGCCGACGCGGATCGGCCTCCCAGGACCGGCCGGGCGTCACGAGTCGTTCCGTCGGCGCCCCGACCTCACTCCCAACCAGGCCCAACCAGCAGCCCCCTAACGTCCCTGACCTGCACGGATGACCGGGCGAAGGGGTCCGGCGGCACTCGCGGCCAGAGCGGGCGGGCATGCTGGGATGAGCAGCAGCGGCCAGGTGGCGGACGAGCACGCCAGCGGCCCCGGGATGGAGCGGAGACCCGCTGAGCAGCTGGTGGGTGACTTCCTGACGTCGGCGAGGGGTTTGCCACTACCGGGAGCAGCGGGCCCCGGGCTGGGCCGGTGGGGCGCTGAGGGCCCCAGGCCCCGCCGCCCGGAGCTCACCCCCTACGCTGAAGCGGACGTCCACCGCAACCAGCGCCTATGTGCCGGTGGCCTCCAGCTCCCGCAGTTCCTGCTCGGCGCGCTGCTGGTCGGCGACCGCGTCGATCCCGAAGCCCACCGCCCGCACGTAGGCGGCGACCCTGCGCCGGGCGAGGTCGAGGAGTTGCTCGTGCGGCCAGGGTTCGCCGCGGCCAGCCGCCTGTCCGCAGCGCACGTTGTCGTCCGTGACCTCGGACATGGCGCGCATCACCGCGCCGACCGCGGTCAGGTCGGACAGCTGCGCGCTTCGCCAGGCCAGGTACTCCTGGCGTAGGTAGCCGATGACGCCGTCGTCGCCGTCCCACTCGGCTGCGTCCGGGCCGAGCGGGCCCAGGCCGGTGCCGCCGTGCCGGTCGAGCTGCCGCAGCTGCAGGGCGGCGCCGACCACGGCCGGGCCCGGGCGCCTGTCCGGCCCGGCCGCGGAGCCGGCGGCGGCGTCGGCCGGCGGGGCGGAAGTCTGCAGCGCGGTGCGGTCGAGCAGCGCTGCATGGCGTAGTACCCACTCCCGGCCGTGCATCGGCGACGTGCCGTGGTCGGCGCGGGCGAGGTTGAGCATCGCCGCTGTCTCCACGTGCGGCTCGGGGGCGTCCGCGTAGGCCTCCTGCGGCGTGGGGGCGGCCGGGGTGGCGGTGTTCTTCGGCATCCTGCGGTTGCTCCTTGGCGCTGGTCGGTTCGGGCGTTGGGAACGGGGTCGGCCTCTTGGCGGCCGTGGTCGCCGTGGCGCCCGCGATCGCAGGACGGGGACTGCGCGGCCCCGGACCAGTCTCGGCGCACCGGGTGCCCGGCAGGTCCGGATCCGGAGATCTGATGGCACTCGATTGCACGATGGCGGCCCGGAGCAGCGAACAGTACGCCGGTGCAGGGCGGCTGGTCTGAACACCGCGCCCTGGCTGCCGCTCGCGGTTGCGGGTCCTGCAGGTGCGGCTGGCAGGGAAGGTTCCCCGCGCGCTGGCCGCCGAGGCGGGCGGCAGCGCCGCCTGGGACGGTGTCCTTGCGGCCAAGGCCCTCTTGGTCAAGTGGCTGTCGGCGAGGACAGGCCCACCTGGAGCACTTCCGGAGCCGCACCTGGCGCGGCTGGCACCACCACGTCGCCCTGGTCACCGCCGCCCGCGCCTTCCCGGCCGACGGGCGATCCTCTGCCGACGTCGAGGGGCTGCGGCCCGTGTCGGCGCGCGGCCGTCTGCGGAGTGACCGAGGTCAATCGATGGTGGTGTTCGCCCTCGGAGCCTTTCGGGCGTTGTTCCTGAGATTGGCGAAGGGCAGAGCTCCTCCGTGGAGTTCCTTGAACTCATCGAGCAGGTCCTGCTCGGCCTCGCCCACGTCGCCCTCGGTCATCGGCCGCCACGCGACGAGCAGTGCGTCCGAGTCGGCCAACTGCCAGATGTAGCGACCACCCCAGTGGCCGGCCATCAGGCCGGTGCCGTGGCGGCGGTAGGTGGCAAGCCGCTGATTCAATCCGTCCTGGCCCGCGGCCTTGCCGATGTACACGACCGCTGCACGATCCACCCAGGCAGCACCGAGAGGGCGTTTGATGTGAACGAATTGCCGTTTATGCCCTAGTAGGTTCCTCGCCAGGTTGGTGTGGTTTCGTCCGCTATGCGCTTGGTGAGGTTGTCGATCGAGGCGATGTGGATCATGGCTTCGGAGCTGGCCGGAAGGGTCTCGTGGTCGCGAGCGAGGCGGCGGCACAACATGAGCCACCCCCGACTTCGTTCGACGACCCAGCGCCTTTTCACGACGTGGAAGCCGCGGACGTCGGATTTTCTCGCGACGACTTCTACGTCGATTCCGAGGCCGGCTCCGTGCTCGATCATGGCGTTCTTGAAGCCGGTGTCGACCCAGCTCTTCGAGATACTCAGGTAGGTCTTCTTGGCCTGGTTGAGGAGGTTGATTCCCAGGGCGTTCTCGGACAGGCTCGCGGCGGCCACGGTCACGGCGAGGAGCAGGCCGAGGGTGTCGGTGAGGATGCCGCGCTTCCGGCCGACGATCTTCTTCGCGGCGTCCGTTCCCTGGCCGGCCAGGGGCACGTTGGTGGAGGTCTTCACGCTCTGAACCGCCCCGGGTTCGATAGAGACCTCAGCTTGTGGTTGTGACCTGCGGTTTTGCGGTTGTGAGGTGGTAAGTGTTCTCGTACTCGACGGGCGGGACGTGGCCTATCTCACCGTGGAGTCGGCGGTGGTTGTACCAGTCGACCCACTCGGCGGTGGCGAGCTCGACCTGCGACAGCGTGCGCCAGGGCCGCCGGGGCTTGATCAGCTCGGTCTTGAACGGGGCTTGATCAGCTCGGTCTTGAACAGCCCGATCGTGGACTCCATGAGGGCGTTGTCGTAGGCGTCGCCGACCGACCCGATGGAGGCTGCGATACCGGCGGCATCGAGGTGCTCGGCCAGGCGGAAAGACGTGTACTGACTGCCCGCGTCGCTGTGATGTATCAACTCGCCCCGTCTGGGCGGGTATCCGTCGCGGTCGCGCTGCCACAAGGCCATCTCCAGGGCGTCCAGGACGAGCCTTGTCTGCTTCGTGGTCGCGGCGGACCAGCCGACGATGCGCCGGGAGAAGGTGTCCACGACGAACGCGACGTAGACGACGCCGGCGAATGCTGCCACATGCGTGAAGTCCGCAACCCAGCACCGGTTTGGCGCCGGCGCGACGAAGTCGCGGTCGACCAGGTCCGGAGCCCGTTCGGTGGACGGGTCGGGAACTGTGGTGACCACGCGCTTGCCGCGGACGGCTCCGGTGATGCCCAGGTCCCGCATCAGCCGCTCGACGGTGCAGCGGGCCACCGCGTGGCCGCGGCGGTTCAACTCGCGCCAGATCTTGCGGGCGCCGTAGACCCGGAAGTTGTCCTCGTACGTTGTCGTGATCAGATCCTTCAGTTCCGCATCGCGGACCGAACGGGCGGACTCGACACGGTTGTTGAAGGCGTAGTAGGTGGAGGGGGCGATGCTGCAGCCGTGCTCGGAGAGCACGCGGCAGATCGGCTCGACACCGCCGAAGCGGCCCCGGTGCCCGTCGATGAACGCTACGAGCGCAGATGTGGCCGGTCGAGCTCGGCCGCGAAGAAACTCGCCGCGGCCTTGAGGATCTCGTTCGCCCGCTTCAGCTCGGCGATCTCCTTCTTCATCGCCTTGATCTGCGCGGACTCCTCCGTTGTCGTCCCCGGGCGCTGCCCGGAGTCGACCTGGTCCCGCCGGACCCAGTTGCGCAGCGTCTCGGCCGAGCCGATACCGAGTTTCTCCGCGACGGCCCGCAGCGCGGCGGACTCGTTCGGGTAGTCACCGAGGACCTCGGCGACCATGCGAACCGCACGACGGCGCAGCTCAGGCGGGTAAGAGGAGGGACGTGCCATGACTCGAATCCTTACACGAAATCGAGTCCCCACCGAACCCGGGGCGGTTCAAGGTGATGGCGGCGTCCGGGCGCGGCCGGGTAGCGGCTTGGTGATGTCTGGTGGCCTGGACGGGGGGCCTCGCTGCCGCGGATCCATCGCGTCTGGCAAATGCTCAGACTTTGTCAGTGATTACGGACCTCGTAAACCGGTGACCCTGCCATCGTGGCCATGCTCAAGTTCGTATCTCCTTGTCGTCTGTGAACCGATGCGGATCGCTCAGGTGACCTCTTGACGCACGTTGGTCACCCCATCGTCTGTAGTGATTCGGGGGGTCGCGAAGCATCGGGTCCTGAAGCTCTGACCTGGTAGGGCTTGGTTCCATGGCGCGAATATGGGCTGAAGTGTGGCGTACTGGTCGATAGCTACCTTGTTACCGGTGATTAACCAGATCGCCGTTATGTGATCGCAATCCTAACTGGGCGTGAGAGAGCGTCTGGGGATGGGAGGTTGGTGCACGCCGCGTGTTCGCGCGGCATGCGGACCTCTCTTTGAAAGAATCTGATGTCTCGACGGTTTCCGGCCTCGCCCGTGTTCGCGGGTGGGGCCTTCTCTTCGCGCAGATTGCGCCGGATATCCGGTCTGCTGACGCTGGGGCTGCTGGTGCAGACGGGGGTCGCGCTCGACGCGCTGACCGCCGCACCGGCCGCCGCTGCTCCCGTTCCTTTCTCGGCCCCTTCGGGTAACGAGGCGCCGGACCAGGCGTCCGCCCTCCTGTCGGCCCGTCTGCAGGGGCATCGGGTGGAGGTCACCGGTGCGCGTACCGAGTACGCGACCCTGTGGGCGAACCCGAACGGCACGCTGACGGCCGAGCAGTCCGCCGGTCCGATCCGGATGAAGGTCGGTGACGCGTGGGTTCCGGTGGACACCACGCTCGTGCGGACCGCGGATGGCAAGGTGGCCCCGAAGGCGCACCCCGAAGGCCTGGTCTTCGAGGGCGGCGACGCCGGTGTGAGCGTGGGCGACGGCCTTCCCGGTGCCGTTGCGCCGCAGCCCGTCCCCGCCCCCACGGCCACCGCCGGCGCCTCGCCGAGTGCCACGCCCACCGTGACGGCCTCGACCACCGCAACGGCGGCCGCCCCCTCGGCGTCACCCACGCCCACGCCCACGGCCACCGCGGGTGCGTTGCCGAGCCCGTCGGCTTCCCCGAGTGCCACGGCCGAGCACGCCTCGCACGGCACCGCCCATGCGCTGGCCCCGGTCGCGGACCCTGCGCCGGTGCAGCCCGCGCCTGCGGAGCGTGAGCTGGTGAAGGCCGGCTCCGGTGAGCAGCAGCTGACGTTCGGCTGGCTGGGCAAGTTGCCGCAGCCGAAGTTGGAGGGCAACAGGGCCACCTACGTCGACGCCCGCCCGGGCGTGGACCTGGTGCTGGAGGCCACCCGTACCGGCTTCGAGCAGTTCCTGGTCGTCAAGAACCCCGCCGCGGTATCCCAGGCCGGCACGCTGACGCTGCCGCTGGACACCACCGGCCTGACGGTCGCCCGTCAGGCGGACGGCTCGATCCACCTGCTGGACAAGGACTCGGGCAGGCCCGCCGTCAGGATCCCGGCCCCCGTGATGTGGGACGCCGTGATCGACCCGGCCTCCGGCGAGCACCTGAACCGCGCCCCGGTGGCGATGGAGCTGCGGGGCGAGGGCAAGGACGCCGAGCTGGTATTCACCCCGGATGCCGCGTTCCTGAACGACACCGGGCGGCAGTTCCCCGTCACCATCGACCCGGTGGTCGACCTGGGGTCGACGTTCGACACCTGGGTGCAGAGCGACTACGGCACCGACCAGTCCTCCTCCACCGAGCTGAAGGTCGGCACGTACAACGGCGGCGGCGTCAAGGCCCGTTCGTTCCTGCACTTCCCGACCTGGGACTACCAGGGCAAGCAGGTCCTCGGAGCGACGCTGTACCTGTGGAACTTCCACTCCTACTCCTGCGCGCAGACCGAGTGGGAGGTGTGGGACACCGGTTATGCCTCGACGGGCACGCGCTGGAACGCGCAGCCGCTCTGGGGTAAGGAATGGTCCTATTCCTTCGAGACCCGCGATATCGACTCCGGTGACCCGCAGCAGTGCGCCAACGGTGACGGCTCGGGCTGGACGAAGGCGGACATCACCACCCTCGCGCGTTCGTGGGCCGGCAACGGCCTCGGGACCAACGCGATGGGCCTGAAGGCGGACAACGAGTCCGACAGCAACAGCTGGAAGCGGTTCGACTCCTCCGAGGGCGGCCACCCGCCGTTCATCTCGGTGACGTACAACAGCGTGCCGCCGACCCCGGCGAGCGTGGATGTGCAGCCCTCGCAGCCCGGCAGCCCGACCTACACGAACTCGGCCACTCCTCGCTTCCTGGTCCGCGCCGATGACGCGGACGGCGGCACGGTTGGTGTCAATGTCGACCTGTGGCGGGGCCAAACCTTCGTCAACGGCATCTACCGCCTGGTGCCCGCCAACACCTACCTGCAGGTCACCCCGCAGGACCTCGGTGTCGCGAGGCTGGACGAGAACGTCTCCTACGGGGTGTGGGCCCGCGTGTCGGACGCCAACGCGGCCTCCGGCTGGGTCGGCACCACTGTCATTGCGGACACCGTCGCACCGGGCGCGCCGACCGTGACATCCGCCAGCTACCCGAACGACGGGCTGTGGCACGGTGCGGCGAACCAGGGCGGATCCTTCACCTTCACGCCTGCCGCGGGCACCGGTGACCTGGTGGGCTACGTCTACACCCTCGACGGTGCCGCGCCGGTGACGGTGAATGCGACCTCGAACGTCAGCACGACGATCACCCCGACCACCGAGGGCCGGCGCGTGCTGAGCGTGCAGGCCAAGGACCGTGCGGGCAACCTGTCGCCGCCGGTGGAGTATGTCTTCCACGTCGGACAGGCGGGCATGAGCTCGCCGGTGAACGGCACCCAGTCCGCCAAGCGCGTCAAGCTGAGCGTGGACGCGCAGTCGCAGTTCAAGCGGGTGATCTACCAGTACCGTCGTGGCCCGGGCGCCACTGAGTACACCGTGCCGCGCACCAACATGACGAAGGCCGACAACACGGCCGTCACCGAGGACAAGCCGCGTCTGGCCGACCTCGGCAGCCACGCCAACTGGAACGTCCTGGACACCCTCGGCAACGTCGGCGGTGTCGTCCAGGTCCGCGCGGTGCTGTTCCCCGAGGACGGCTCTGGCAACGGCTACACCACCGCATGGAACACCCTCACCGTCGACCGCAACGCCGACGGCGCCGCCGCCACCGACATCGGCCCCGGTTCCGTCAACCTGCTGACCGGCGACTACTCGACGAGTGTCACCGACGCGAGCGAGTTCGGCATGACACTCGCCCGCACCTCCTCCTCCCGCGACCTCGCGCGCGGCTGGCAGCCGCAGGGCGAGCGCCTGACGCTCAACCAGCGCCAGATCGGCACCGACACCGCTGGGTTCACGGCCGGGCAGGCAGCCCTGTCCCGCTCGACCGCCCGCGGTCACGACAGCTCCACCGACTCGCTCCTGGTCGTCCCCGGCGGGGCCGGTACCTGGGACTCCTTCGCCTCGCTCGGCCCGGAGTACACGCTGGGCCAGGGCATGCGCCCGGGGAAGACCTATCGGCTGACCGGCTGGATCTACGTGCCCGGCGCGACCGGCCTGGACAACCCGCTGCCCGACTACGGTCTGCGCCTGGTCGGCCTGTACAAGACCGGGGCCGGCTACGGGTCGGTGCCCTCGGCCAAGGCCGCCTACACCGACGGCTGGCAGCAGTTGACCGTCGACATGGTGGTCCCGAAGGACGCCACGGAGGCGTGGTTCCGTCTCTACAACGGCAATGCCGGTGGCAGCGGCAAGGAGGTCTTCTTCGACGACCTGTCGCTGAAGGAGATCGTCGCTCCGTTCGGTCCGCAGTGGGCCGGCGGCCCGGATGCCGGAACCGGATCCGAGTTCCGCTCGCTGTCTTTCCCGCAGTCGGACCTGGTGGAGATCAAGGGCAACGACGACTCGTCGCTGACCTTCGCCAAGGGCACCGACGGCAGCTTCTTCCCGGAGCCGGGCGCCGAGTCGCTGACGCTGAAGGCCGTGGCGGCGAAGTCCGGCGCGCTGGTCAACTCCTCCGGCCAGTGCCTGGAGGTCCCGAACGGCGTCGCGAACAACGGCACCACCCTGCAGGGCGCCGCGTGCACCGGCGCGGCCAACCAGCAGTGGAGCCGTGACGACCAGCAGCGCCTGCAGCTCCTCGGCAAGTGCCTGGACAACCCGGGCGGTGTCAGCGCGGACAACACCCTCGTCCAGCTGTGGGACTGCAATGCCTGGTCCAACCAGCGCTGGGACGTCCTGGCCGACGGCCAGGTCATCAACCAGCAGTCCGGCAAGTGCCTGGACGCCTACCGCGGCGCCACCATCTGGACCTGCTGGGCGGGTCCCAACCAGATCTGGGACGTCCAGACCGCCGGCACCACCTACGAGCTGACCGACCTGGACGGCTCGAAGACGGTGTTCGCACGTCAGGCCGGCTCCAGCATCTACCAGGTGGTCAGCGAGAGCGGCCCCGAGGCGGCCTCGACCACCCGCTACCAGTACGACACCACCGACGGCCGCTCCCTGGTCAAGCGCGTCATCCCGCCGGTCGAGCCGGGCGTGGACGACGCCAACAAGTGCTCGGTCGACCCGCTGCCGCGCGGCTGCGAGGTCATGGAGTACGAGTACGCGAAGACCACCACTGCCACGTCCACTACCCCGGGCGACTACGTCGACCGGATCAAGGCCGTGAAGGTGTGGTCCTGGAACCCCGCCACCTCCCGGCAGGAGGCTGTCGAGGTCACCCGGTACACCTACAACGACCGCGGCTACATCGCCGAGAGGTGGGACCCGCGCCTGGCCCAGCCGCTGAAGACCACGTACGCCTACGACACGGACGGCCGGGTCACCCGGACCGGCGTGCCCGGTGAGCTGCCGTGGGACTTCGACTTCGGCAAGGCCGGATCCGACCAGGAGCCGGGCCGTCTGCTGAAGGTCCGCCGCGGAGCCCTCACCCAGGGCACCAAGGACCAGGTGAACGGCGATACCGCCACCAAGGTCGTCTACGACGTGCCGCTGACCCGCAGCGCTGACGGTCCGTACGACATGTCCGGCGCGGACGTGGCCACGTGGGCACAGACCGACGCCCCCACCGATGCCACCGCCGTCTACGGGCCGGAGGACGAGCCGGGCACGCACACCGCCAGCGCGGCCACGCCGGGCAAGAACGGCTATCAGCAGGCGATCGTCCACTACCTCAACGCCTCCGGCAACGAGGTCAACACGGCGGCGCAGTCCGTCACCGCCTGCGACGACGTCACGCATAAGCCGTGCGGTGACATCGACACCAAGGAGTACGACCGCTACGGCCACGTCGTGCGCACTCTGGAGGCCACCAACCGCGCCATCGCGCTGAACGTCCACCCGGATGCCGACCGGTTCGCCGCCGAGCTGAACCTGCCCTCGGACCCCAAGGCCCGGGCCCGTCTGCTCGACACCCGCACCACCTACACCCCGAACGGTCTCGACGTCGTCGACACCCTCGGCCCCGCCTACCGCGCCCTGCTCGCCGAGCAGGTCAACGGCAGCACCACCCCGGCCAAGGTCGTGACGGAGGGGGAGAAGCTCCCACAGCTCGGCACCACCGCCACGGTCATCGTCCAGCGCGACGAGGGCAACTGGGTCAGCGGCGGCTGGTCGGACAACTCGCAGGTCATGCTGCGCGGCACCAAGGCCGGGGACAGCGCGACCTTCCGCGTCAGCGTCCCCGAGTCCGGCGACTACCAGTTCACGGCCCGCCTGACGAAGGCCGGCGACTACGGCATCGTCAAGTTCGCCATCGACGGCACCGACCTGGCCGGCACCTTCGACGGCTACAGCGGCACCCTCACCGCCGTCCCCTGGGAAGCCGGGGCCGCCGTCCACCTGGAGCCCGGCGACCACCAGCTCCAGCTGACGGTCACCGGCGCCAACCCGTCCGCCGCCGCGCCGTACTTCCAGGCCGGCATCGACCAGATCACCCTGACCAAGACCACCCTCAACCCGACCCTCCCGGCCGGCACCTCCGTGGTGGCCCGCGACCACAACACCAACACCTACGACGAAGGCAAGCCCGACGGCCAGGCCTACCACCTGGTCACCACCCAGACCGACGGCGCCCGCATCGACGGCTACGCCCAGGACGCGGAGCTTCGGGTCACCAAGACCGGCTACGGCACACCGCTCGGCGGCACCAGTGGCTGGACGCTGAAGAAGGCGACGGCAGTCACCACCGACGCGCTCGGCGCACAGCTCACCACCAGCACCCGCTACGACGCGAGCGGACGCACCGAGGAGGTCCGGGTCCCCGGATCGGCCCAGGCCGACGCCAGTACCGTGAAGTCCGTCTACTACACGGCCGGGGCCAACGCCGCGAACACGTCCTGCGCCAACCGCCCGGAGTGGGCTGGCCAGCTGTGCACCAGCGGGCCGGGTGCCGACATCACCGGCGCGGACGCGGCGCGCATGCCCACCACGCTGCCGGTCAAGCAGGTCACCCGCTACTCGCGTGCCGGGAAGCCGGAGGAGGTCACCGAGACCAACGCCGGCAAGACCCGTGCGACCGTCGCCGTCTTCGACGCCGTCGGCCGGACCGTCTCCACCGAGGTCACCGGCGGCGAGGGCCAGGCGGTGCCGAAGTCCGAGACCGAGTACGACCCGGCGACGGGCGCGGCCGTGAAGACCACGGCCGGCGGCAAGTCCGTCACCACGGTCAAGGACCTCCTGGGCCGGGTGATCTCGTACACCGACGGCGAGGGCGGCACCACCAGCACCGAGTACGACAGGTTCGGCAAGCCGGTCAAGGTCACCGACCCGACCGGTGCGGTCACCTACACCTACGACCGTGCCAAGGAACCGCGCGGCATGGTCACCTCCGTCAACGACAGCCGGGCAGGCGAGTTCACCGCCAAGTACGGCCCCGACGGCCAGCTCACCGAGCAGACCTACCCCGGTGACATCGTCCGCAAGGACACCGCCAACGCGTCCGACAAGACGGTGGCCCGCACCTACACGCGGACCTCGGACAACACGGTCATCTGGGCCCAGAACCAGGAGATCTCCACCCAGTCCCAGGTGACCCGGAACACCACCACCAACAGCTCGAAGGCCTACACCTACGACCGCCTGGGGCGCCTCGTGAAGGCCGAGCAGACCACCGCCACCGGCGACTGCACGACCCGCACCTACACCTTCGACACCCACTACAACCGCACCGCAGGGACCGTCTCCGGCCCCGCCACCGACGGCACCTGCACCACCACCGGAGGCACCACCACCACCCACACCTACGACAGCGCCGACCGCATCACGGACGCCGGCTACACCTACGACGCCTTCGGCCGCACGGCGAAAACCCAAACAGACACCATCGGGTACTACACCAACGACATGGTGGCCTCCCAGGAGACCACCGAAGCGCGCCGCGCCTGGACGCTGGACCCGACGGGCCGGCTCTCCCGATTCCACCTCGCGACCAGCAAGACGAACGACACCTGGGTCGACGGACCCGCGAAGATCAACCACTACGCCGGCGCCGGCGACAGCCCGTCCTGGACCGTCGAGAACGAGTCCACCAACGCCTGGACCCGCAACACCAAGGGCCCGGACGGCGACCTCGTAGCGACCAGCACGAACGGAGGCGAGATCAAACTCCAGCTGACCGACCTGTTCGGCAGCGTGGTTCTGATCACCGACACCGCCCTGACCACCCCCGTCCTCCTCGACTCCGACGAGTACGGCAACCCGGCCACCGGCCAGTCCGCCACCCGCTACGGCTGGCTCGGCGGCAAACAACGCTCCACCGAGGCCCTCGACGGCGTCGTCCTCATGGGTGTCCGCCTCTACAACACCGGGACGGGCCGCTTCCTTTCGACGGACCCGGTCCACGGCGGCAGTGCCAACGCCTACGAGTACAACTACGCTGACCCAATCAACCGTTATGACCTTGATGGTCGCATCAGTTGCAAATTCTGCGGAAAGGCATGGAATAGCATTATCCGACCCGTGCCGAGGATATCCATCAAGGGCGGCCTGAAGCTGGCAAAGAGAAAGGCTATTAGCGGCGGAAAATTCTTCTACAGGGCCAACAAGGAGATGGCAAGGACGGCATCTCTTGTCGGTGTAAACTATCTCATGCGCAAAACGGCCCCGTGGTTGGGCTACCGCTGCTCCGGGACTCGCTACATAGCTGTCTGCTCCGGAGGATGGGGGCTCCACAGCAGGGGTGGGACGACTATTGGTTCGACGTTTTTCACGGGGAATGACCCGAGCATGCGCACGGACGACGTTCTTGAGCACGAGCGGGTTCATGCCTTCCAGTGGATGAGGTTCGGAATTCTGTTCCCCTTCAAGTATTTCAGTGCGGGTGTAGATGCTTGCACCAACATCTATGAACAGCAGGCGGGCTTGGGGAAGGGGAACTATACACAATGCCTGTGATGAGAAAGATGGCTCTCGCCACGTGCGTGGCCACCATCTCTGGACTCCTCGCCGGATGCTTCATGTCGGACCCGGAACCGCCTGCATTCGGCTACCGATTCGTCGATGGAAAGGTTGAGATACTCGTCCCCCTCTGCCCGGATGATCGGCTGGATAAGGTAACGGTGGCCGACCTTGAGGGTGACCGTGTCAAAATGTTCACGGCATCTGACCCGAATACCGAAGAGGCGGCCAAGGGGAGGATAGTGATCCTAGACGCCCGAGGGTGGGTTCCCGAAGGATTCGCCGACCGTCAGATACTTGACGAATCCGCTAAACTGCCCCGACTTCTACAGATCAGCTACACCGCTGTCGATGGTTCTGGATTCTCTGGAGCAGTCGAGATGGAGAAGGTGAGTGCGGCTGCTCTGCAGCCCGGCCAGTATTGGACAAAAAACGGCGCCAAGACGGCTGATGAAATCAACCGACAGCTCCACTGTTCTGGCTCGACACCCTGACAGTCGGAGTGGATTTTAGAAATTCGGCTTCACCCCCCGAGTATGACAATTAGGGGTGTTGCCGCATGTGGCCACTTTGAGCAGGCTGCGAGCTTTTTTGCAGGCGCCCGGGCCGAGGACTTCTCGCCCGGGCGTTTTGCATGGAGCGCGGCTCCGGACTTTCCTGTGGCCCGCTGTATTGGACAGGCTGTTTGGGGTTCTGACTCAAGGTGGAGATCCGTGCCGCGCAGCAGCAACCCGCGCGTGACCCTTGGCAACGGTCTCTGAGCTTGTCGTTTCACCTTCGGTGATCGACTCCGGGTTGTTCGAGCTGGTCACCCACATGGGGATCTGCCAGACAAGACGACGGCCTCCGTCTCACGCTGTGTGATGTCGAGTCGCACAACAGAGCCGAAGGTCGTCGGTGTCGATTGTGGTCCCTGAAGCCGTTCGCCAGCAGGCAATCTCGGAACTGTCCTCCTTTCAAATGGACTTGTACGCCGCAATGCCCCGCCGCGCGGATGCACTGATTCCCAATCGGGTTTGTCAAGGGCCCGGTAGCGGACGGTGACGGGTTATGCCGCTGCGAGATCGCGTCGGGGCGGCTCGGTGGTGAAGGTGCGCTGGTCGCGTATGAGGGCCCAGAGGACGTCGAGGCGGCGACGAGCGAGAGCGAGGACGGCCTGCTTGTGGGACTTGCCCTCGCTCCTCTTCCGTTCGTAGAAGGCCTTGGAGGTTGGGCAGCAGCGGGCGGCGACCTGGGCGGAGAGATAGAAAACGCGCAGGAGACGGCGATGGTAGCGGTGGGGGCGGCGCATGTTGCCGCTGATACGTCCGGAGTCCTTGGGAATGGGGGCCAGGCCGGCGATGCCGGCCAGGCGGCCGGATGTGCCGATGGCGACCAGGTCGCCGCCGGTGCAGGCGATGAACTCGGCGCCGAGCAGGGTGCCGATGCCGGGCATGCTGGTGATCGCATCGGCGTGCCGGTGTTCGCGGAACCTGGCCTCGATCGCCGTGTCAGTGGCAGCGATCTCCTCGTCCAGGGCCATCACGGCCCTGGCGAGGGTGTGCACCATGGCCGCGGCGGTCCTCTCTCCGGGGATCACCGTGTGCTGGGCGTGGGCCGCCTCCAGCGCGGTGGCGGCCACCGCTTTGGCGTTTCGAACTTTACGGTTCGCCAGCCAGGTGGCGAGGCGGGCCTCGCCGATTCTGCGGAGGCCGGCGGGTGTCTGGTAGCCGGTCAGCAGGACGAGGGCGGCCTTGGAGGTGCTGTAGTCGAAGGCGCGCTCGAGGGCCGGGAAGTACTCCAGGATCTGGGCGCGCAGGCGGTTGATCGCCCGAGTGTGGTCGGCGGCCAGGTCGTAGCGCCGGGCGGTGAGGATCCGCAGGTCGACGGCGATCTCGTCCGGTGTCTGCAGGAGCTGCAGGTCGCGGCGCATGCGGGCTTGGTCGGCGATGACGTAGGCGTCCTTCGCATCCGTCTTGCCGTCGCCGCGATAGCTGCCGGAGGCGTGGTGGACGGTGCGGCCGGGAATGTAGAGCAGCCTCTGCCCGTGGCCGGCCAGCAGGGCGGCACCGCTGGCGTTCAGGTCGATCGCCCAGGTCACCGGCTCGCCCTCGCTCAGCTGCAAGACCTCGCCGATCAGTTCGAGCAAGGATCCTTCGTCGTTGGCCACCCGCCGGGACAGCCTCCGCCTGCCCTCGGCATCGATGACCGTGCAGTGGTGCTCGGCCTTGCCCGCATCCGTCCCTGCCCACAGCTCGGGCACTCGCGCCTCCTCATCGATCCGTGTCCTGGTCCCTGCAGACGACCACGCCGACGTGTCCTTACGAAGCGATCGAGTTCGCGCATCCCAATGAGTGGCCGTGTCGTCGCGGGGCACCGGGCGGCCAATCAGTGAGAGCCTGATCACTAACCCGTGCGGATCGCTGGATCGGGTGATCGTTGGGATGGCGTGAACTTCCGTCCTGTGTGGGAGAGATCTGTTGATTCGTCTCTTTCGATCCATGCGGAGGTTGCTGGTGCCGTCGGTGTTGGGGCTGGTGGAGGAGCGGGAAGCCGGGGCTCGTCGTGAGGTCGAGCGGCTTCGGGGCGAGTGGCTGCTGCTCTCGGGGAGGCCGAGGCGGAGTTGTCGCGGCTGGTGATCGCCCGGGAGACGCTGCGGGATGTGCTGCATGGGAGGCCCGACGGCCGGGGCGCCGCCGTGGCGATCGGCCCGGCGATCGCGGGAGCGGACGGCGGGATCCGGGTGGCTGTGCCGGTGCGGGAGCCCGGCATGGGGCTGGGCGCTCTCCCGCCGATCTACCGGGAACTGGCGCAGGCGTTGGGGGCGTCCCCGGAGCCGTTGCAGGCTGGTGAGCTGGCGCGTCTGCTCGGGCTGGAGGCGACGGCCTCAGTGGTGGAGGGTGTGCGGGCGAAGGCGAAGCGTCTGGTCGTGCGTGGGTGGGCGGTGCAGGCGGATCGGGGCCGGTTCGCCTGGGCGGTGGTGCGGGCCGTGGCGGCCTGACCGGCCGGTTCATCCGGGGTGGCCTGCCCGTCGGGCCAGGCGGCGGGTCATGAGGATGGTCATCGACCAGGTGACCATGGCGAGGTGGTGGGCGGGCAGGCGCTCGTAGTCGCGGACGCAGCGCCGGCGCCGGCAGATCCAGGACGTTGGGTCGGCCGCGCGGCGAGGTGCCTGCCCGTGGCAGGTCCTTTTCCGCGCGGCCTCCCGCCGAACCGGACATGACGGTTTCCCTGTCATCCGGCTCTCCAGTGATCACGGCGTGAGTGATCGGGCCGTTCGCGCTTCGTGGATGCGGTCATGGCAGGCAGT
>NZ_JBSGFD010000059.1:0-45052 GCF_053603215.1 Kitasatospora sp. NPDC004240
GCCAAGGGCATGGCTGGTTGGCTACGTTCGGGAGGGATAACCGCTGAAAGCATCTAAGCGGGAAGCCTGCTTCGAGATGAGCACTCCCACCTCCTTGAGAGGGTAAGGCTCCCAGTAGACGACTGGGTTGATAGGCCGGATATGGAAGCCCTGTGAGGGGTGGAGTTGACCGGTACTAATAGGCCGAGGGCTTGTCCTCAGTTGCTCGCGTCCACTGTGTTGTTCTGAAACAACGACCCCCCGCCCACGGCCTGGGTGGGGTGCGGTTGACAGTTTCACCGTGTTTCGGTGGTCATAGCGTGAGGGAAACGCCCGGTTACATTCCGAACCCGGAAGCTAAGCCTCACAGCGCCGATGGTACTGCAGGGGGGACCCTGTGGGAGAGTAGGACGCCGCCGAACAATCATTCAGAGCAACCCCGCCCGGGGCACCCGGGCGGGGTTTCTCGCATTTCTGGGCAGAAAGTCACCGGTGACGTATCGTCAGGGCATGGACGATCAGGACGCTCAGCAGGCACGCCTCCACCAGACGCCCCCCGGTACGGTCATCGCCGACGCGGTGCTGCGGCCGGAGTGGCGGGACGGCGTCCTGCGCGTCCTCGCCGAGGCCCGGGCGGCGGACGGCCGGGACGCGGTGTCCGAGCAGGGTCGGTTGCGGCTGCGTTCCTCGGAGGCGGCCAGGCCCGGCGTCACCCATCTGGTCCAGACGGCCCCCGCGGATTTCACCGCCACGGCCTCCGCCGTCCTCGGCTACGGCCAGCTGGAGGTCCCGGAGGGTGCCGGCAACCCGTCGGCCGAGCTGGTGGTGGCCCCGGCGGCCCGCGGGCGCGGGTACGGGCCCCGGCTGGTGGACGCGGTGCTCGCGGAGGCCCACCGGGCCGGGCACGACCAGGTCGACGTCTGGGTGCACGGGGGCCACCCCGCGGCCCGGCACCTGGCGGAGCGGTACGGGGCGAAGCTGGTGCGCGAGCTGCGGCAGATGCGGCGGACCGGCCCGCAGACCGAGGCCGCGCCGCTGCCGGACGGGATCGAGCTGCGGACCTTCCGTCCGGGTGAGGACGACGCCGAATGGCTGCGGCTGAACGCGCTGGCCTTCGCCCACCACCCCGAGCAGGGCGCCTGGACCGGACGGGACCTCGCCGACCGGCTGGCCGAGCCGTGGTTCGATCCGGCCGGCTTCTTCCTGGCGACCCGGGGGGGCCGTTTGGTGGGCTTCCACTGGACCAAGGTCCACCCGGGCACGGACGGCGGGCCGGCGCTGGGCGAGGTGTACGTGGTCGGCGTGGACCCTGCGGAGCAGGGCAGCGGACTGGGCCGGGCGCTCACCGCGGCGGGCCTGCGTCACCTGACCGGGCGCGGGCCGGGCGAGCGCGGACTGGAAACCGTACTTCTCTACGTGGATGCGGACAATCCGGCCGCTGTGCGGGTATATGAGCGATTGGGGTTCACCATCCACGAGGTGGACCTGATGTACCGCGTCGGGTACCGCGCCGACCAGGACGTATAGCGGAGCCGGAGCGGCCGGGGCAATGGGCCGGGAGGTCCGCCCCGGCCCCGACCGACTCAGCTTTCCTCCTGGCCATGCGGTGTTTACCGTGGATTCAATTGCTGCCGCGAAGATCACAGGATGAAGTCCGTAGTGTCTCGCTCGTGCAGCGTCGGCCGGCACTCGTTGTCCGGTCCGGTCCTGACCGCACCCGGTGGGTGGACGCTGGCGCTGGGCGAGGACGACGGGCCGCAGAGCCACTCGCGTCCGGACCCCGTCCTGCTGTTGGAGGAGCTGGAGCCCATGAGCATCCCCCGCCCCGTCTCTGCCCCGTTGTCACCGCCGGCCCTGATGGCGAGCGCGCTGGGCATACCGCCGGAGCTGCCCGCGGCCGACGAGCAAGAGTTCGAGGAGCTGCCCCAGGGGCGCTTCCTGGACCGCGAGCGCAGCTGGCTGGCCTTCAACGAGCGGGTCCTGGAGCTGGCCGAGGACCCGCAGATCCCGCTCCTGGAGCGGGCCAAGTTCCTGGCGATCTTCGCCAGCAACCTGGACGAGTTCTTCATGGTCCGGGTGGCCGGCCTCAAGCGCCGGATCGCCACGGGGGTGGCGCAGCGCAGTGCCTCCGGACTGCAGCCGCGCGAGGTGCTGGACCTGATCTGGACCCGCTCGCGCGAGCTCATGGCGCGGCACGCCGCGACCTTCCAGCAGGAGGTGCTGCCGGACCTCGCGGCCGAGGGCATCGAGCTGGTGCGCTGGCCGGAGCTGGCGGAGAAGGAGCAGGCCCGGCTGCACACGCTGTTCCGGCAGAAGATCTTCCCGGTGCTGACGCCGCTGGCGGTCGACCCGGCCCACCCCTTCCCGTACATATCGGGACTCTCCCTCAACCTCGCCGTCGTGGTGCGCAACCCGGTCTCGGGGCACAAGCACTTCGCCCGGGTGAAGGTGCCGCAGTCCCTCGCCCGCTTCCTGGAGGCCTCGCCGCAGCGGTACGTGCCGCTGGAGGACGTCATGGGGGCGCACCTGGAGGAGCTGTTCCCGGGCATGGAGGTGCTGGCGCACCACGCCTTCCGGGTGACGCGCAACGAGGACCTGGAGGTGGAGGAGGACGACACCGAGAACATCCTCAAGGCGCTGGAGAAGGAGCTGATGCGGCGGCGCTTCGGGCCGCCGGTGCGCCTGGAGGTCGAGGAGTCGATCGACCCGTACATCCTGGACCTGCTGGTGCGGGAGCTGAACATCACCGAGGCGGAGGTCTTCCCGCTGCCCGGGCCGCTGGACCTCACGGGTCTGTTCGGCATCGCGGACCTGGACCGGCCGGAGCTGAAGTACCCGAAGTTCGTGGCGGGCACGGCGCGCGGGCTGACCGACGTGGAGTCGGCCTCGCAGCCGGACATCTTCGCGGCGATGCGGGAGCGGGACGTGCTGCTGCACCACCCGTACGACAGCTTCTCGACCTCGGTGCAGGCCTTCCTGGAGCAGGCGGCGGGCGACCCGGACGTGCTGGCGATCAAGCAGACGCTGTACCGCACCTCGGGTGACTCGCCGATCGTGGACGCGCTGATCGACGCGGCCGAGTCGGGCAAGCAGGTGCTCGTCCTGGTGGAGATCAAGGCGCGCTTCGACGAGCAGGCCAACATCAAGTGGGCCCGCAAGCTGGAGGAGGCCGGCTGCCACGTGGTGTACGGCCTGGTGGGTCTGAAGACGCACTGCAAGCTGTCGCTGGTGGTCCGCCAGGAGGGCGACACGCTGCGTCGCTACTCGCACGTCGGGACGGGCAACTACCACCCGAAGACGGCCCGGCTGTACGAGGACCTCGGCCTGCTGACCTCGGACCCGCAGGTCGGCGCGGACCTCTCGGACCTGTTCAACCGGCTCTCGGGCTACTCGCGGCGCGAGTCGTACCGGCGGCTGCTGACGGCGCCGCGCGGGCTGCGGGACGGGCTGGTGACGCGGATCCACGACGAGATCGCGCACCACCGCGCGGGCCGGCCGGCGTACGTGAAGCTCAAGGTCAACTCGATCGTCGACGAGGCGCTGATCGACGCGCTGTACCGGGCCTCGCAGGCCGGGGTCCCGGTGGACGTCTGGGTGCGCGGGATCTGCGCGATCCGCCCGGGCGTGGCGGGGCTGAGCGAGAACGTCCGGGTGCGGTCCATCCTGGGCCGCTTCCTGGAGCACTCGCGGGTGTTCGTGTTCGGCAACGGCGGCGACCCGGAGGTGTGGATCGGCAGCGCCGACATGATGCACCGCAACCTGGACCGCCGGATCGAGGCGCTGATGCGGATCACCGACCCGGCGCACCGGGCGGAGCTCTCCGGGCTGCTGGACCTGGGCATGTCGGACGAGACGGAGTCCTGGCACCTGGGCCCGGACGGCGCCTGGACGCGCCGTTCGCAGGACGCCGAGGGCCGCCGGCTGCGGCACGTGCAGGACCTGCTGATCGACTCGCGTCAGCGCCGCCGGACGTCCTCGTCCTCCCGCTGAGGGGAGCGGGACCCGCGGGGCCGGAACGGGACCGGCCCCGGGGGAACCGGGACCCGGGCGGGCCGGGCCCCGGCGAAGCAGTCGGCCACCAGCCCCGGGGGGACCGCCCCCCGGGGGAACGGGGATCTACCAACTCATGACCGATGCGCCGATGACGGCCCTGGCGGCGTCCACAGCCACCGCCGGGGACATCCTCTCCAGCCATCTCACCGCCCAGGCCGGCGCCTTCCTGCGCGCCCTGCCGCTGGCGGTGGGCGAGGTCGGCGCGAGACCCGGGACCGTCGTCGTCCCGTCGGCCGGGACGTCGGACCTGCTGCGGGCGGTGCGGCGGATAGGCGGCCTGCTGCACACCTTCGGCGGGACCTTCGAGCCGGCGTGGGCGCAGGAGTCCCGGACCGAGCTGCGCTGGCTGCTCAACCTGCTGGCGCTGGAGCCCGGCTACGTACGGCGCTCGGCCCGGCTGCTGGGCGCGCTGGACGCGCTGAGCGCCGCCGAGCCGGACGCGCCGGGCATGCTGGCCGGGCACGCGGGCGCGCCGAAGGCCCGGGCGCTGCTGGACCGGCAGCTGACCCTGGCCCGGACCAGGGCGCACACCACGGTGCTGCAGGAACTGCGCTCGGCCCGGCTGCACGCGCTGGCGGACCGGATGACCCTGCTGGTCGGGGAGGCGCCGCTGCTGGACTCGGCGCAGGGCCGGGCGGGCGCGGTGCTGCTGCCGCAGGCGGCGGCGGCCTTCGCGGCGCTGGCGGCGGGGGCGGCCCAGCTGCCCCTGCAGCGGGCGGCGACCCCGTACGGCGGGGACGGGCTGCGCCGGCTGGGCGCGGTCCCCCCGGCGCGGGGGGCGGTGGACGCGGACGCGGCGCTGGCGGCGGACGACGAGCCGTGGCACCGGGTGCGGATCCTGGTGAAGCGGGCCCGGTACGCGCTGGAGGTGTGCGCCCGGCCGGCGGCGGAGCTGGACGGCCTGGACCTGGTGCTGGCCCGGCACCAGGAGGCGGCGGACGCGGCGGTGACGGCGGCGACCGCGGCGCGCACCCCGAGGATCACCCCCGCCACCGCGTACGTGCTGGGCGTGGTGCATGCTGATCAGCGACTGGAGGTGGAGGCGACGCGGTACGCCTTCGGCCGGCAGTGGCCGGAGGTGTCGGCCGGCCTGGACGGCTGGGAGCCACCGGTCTCCGACATCTCCCCAGCACCACGGATGGCATGACTTGAGTGACCGCCGCAGGGCCGCGCAGGACGACCACGCCCGGGGCCCGGGGGCCGCGGGCGGCCGCTCGCCGGTGATCCTGGCGGCCGGGGCGGTGCTGTGGCTGCCGGGCCGGCTGAAGAAGAGCGGCCGGCTGGGGCGGCCGAGGATCGCGGTGATCCACCGGCCCAAGTACGACGACTGGAGCCTGCCCAAGGGGAAGCTCGACCCGGGCGAGGGGGTCGTCGAGGCGGCGCTGCGCGAGGTGCTGGAGGAGACCGGGTTCCGCTGCGTGCTGGGGGTGGAGCTGCCGGCGCAGCACTACCTGGCGCAGGGGCGGCCGAAGGAGGTTCGCTACTGGTCGGCGGTGCCCTCGGGCGGGGAGTTCCGGCCGAACCGCGAGGTGGACCGGCTGGAGTGGTTGCCGGCGGGCAAGGCCCGGACGCGGCTGACGCACGAGCGCGATCGCGGGCTGGTCGACGCGCTGCTCGCCGAGCTGGGGGCCCGTCCGCTGAAGCGGGCCCGCCGCTAGCCTGCCCTTTCCTTCCCCTTTCGTGCCGGCCCTGTCAGACGCTGTCGTGTCGGGGTGCCGGGTGCGGTGGTCGGGCCTACGCTGTTCGTGCCGGGCGCCGACGGCGGTCCGTACGCGGTGGACACCGCGACCGCCGGGATCCGCTGGGTTCTGCGTGGTGCGGACGGGGCATCAGGCGCGGTCTCCGGCGGGGTGCCGGGTGGCCGGCCGTCGGTGTCGGACGGGAGCGGTCGATCGCCCGGTGGGGCTCCCGGGACGCGTGTGCCGGCGGCCCGTCGCGGGGCGTCCGAGGGGTGCCCCGGGGCGGTCGGGGTGATCTCGCCGCGCCCTCCCCGTGACGCAACCGTTACTACCTGACCCGGTTTCCTGCCATCCGTTCGAGGTTCACCTCCCGTTCACTCCCGACCGGCTGACGCGTCACCTACCGCGCCTAACTTCGGTCTCACCGGAGGGCCGAACGGGCCCCGGACCACAGCAAAACCCCGCGTTCCGCCGCCTCCCGCGGCCAGGGCGCCGGGCGTTGCCACAGAAAGGGACACCCCTGTGAAGCTCCAGCGGAACGGCCGCTCCAAGGCCCTCGCCATCGGTGCCATGGCGCTCGTCAGCTCGCTGTCGCTCGCCGCGTGCGGTTCGGACGAGAACAACACGAAGACCGCCGGTGGCTCCTCCAGCGGTGGCGCCGCCCCCGCCGCCTCCATCGCCTGCGGCAAGCCGGGCACCCTGGTCGCCGCCGGCTCCACCGCGCAGGGCAACGCGATCGACGTCTGGAAGACCACGTTCGGCGCCGCCTGCTCGGGCACCACGGTCAACTACGGCGGTGTCGGCTCGGGCGCGGGTGTCCAGCAGTTCACCCAGGGCAAGGTCCAGTTCGCCGGCTCCGACTCGGCGCTGAAGCCGGCCGAGGTCGACGCCTCCAAGGCGGTCTGCACCGGTGGCCAGGGCATCAACCTGCCGCTCGTCGGTGGCCTGATCTCGATCATCTACAACGTCGAGGGCGTCGACAACCTGGTCCTGGACGGCCCGACCACCGCCAAGATCTTCGACTCGCAGATCACCAAGTGGAACGACCCGGCGATCGCCGCGCTCAACCCGGGCGCCAAGCTGCCGGACGCCGACATCCAGGCGTTCCACCGCTCGGACGACTCCGGCACCACCGACAACCTCACCAAGTACTTCGAGAAGGCCTCGGGCGGCGCCTGGACCTACAAGCCCAGCAAGACCTGGGCGGCCAAGGGCGGCCAGGCCGCCAGCGGCAGCGCCGGCGTCTCCTCGCAGGTCAAGCAGGTCAAGAACTCGATCAGCTACGCCGAGCTGTCGTACGCCCAGACCAACAACCTGAAGAGCGCCGCCATCAACACCGGCGCCAGCAAGCCGGTCCCGGCCACCGCCGAGACCGCCGCCACGACCTTCGCCAAGGCCAAGATCGTCGGCACCGGCTCCGACCTGGCGCTGGAGTTCAACTACGCGACCAAGGAGGAGGGTTCCTACCCGCTCGTCCTGGTCACCTACGAGATCGTCTGCGACAAGGGCAACAAGGCCGAGACTCTCGACACGCTGAAGGCGTTCCTGACCTACGCGGCCGGTGACGCGGGCCAGAAGGCCGTCGGCGAGAAGGGCTACGTCCCGCTGCCCAAGGAGCTCACCGCCAAGGTCAACACCGCCATCGCCGGTCTGGCCTGACCGTAGGACCACCGTCGGGACGGCCCTGGAACAAGGAGGGGGGCCGGGGCCGTCCCGCTGGCCATCAGTGACACACCACAGGTGAAAAACGCAGAACCACGTCCGGGGCACCGCCGCCAGGGTGCCGCCCCCTCAGGGCGGTACCACCAGACCGGAGAAGACCAATGACTTCAAAAACCCCTGCCGCCCCGCGAGGCAGGGTCCGCCGCCAGCGTGACAGCCGACTCGGCGACAAGATCTTCATGAACGCCGCGCGAGGCTCGGGCATCCTGCTCCTGGTGGTCATGGCCGCCATCGCGGGCTTCCTGACCTGGCGCTCGGGCATCGCCCTCAGCAAGAACGAGGGCAACTTCCTCACCACCTTCGAGTGGACGCCGGACGCGGCGAAGCCGGTCTTCGGCGTCGCCGTCCTGGCGTTCGGCACGATCGTCAGCGCGTTGATCGCGATGATCATCGCGGTCCCGGTCGCCATCGGGATCGCGCTGTTCATCTCGCACTACGCGCCGCGCCGCATCGCGCAGCCCTTCGCCTACCTGGTGGACCTGCTGGCCGCCGTGCCCAGCATCGTCTACGGCCTGTGGGGCGCGCTCTTCCTGGTGCCGCACATGGAGGGCCTGACCAGCTGGCTGGACCAGTACCTCGGCTGGACGGTCATCTTCGACCAGTCCCGCACCGGCACCACCCCGCGCAACCTGTTCACCGTCGCCATCCTGCTGGCCATCATGGTCCTGCCGATCATCACCGCGGTCACCCGCGAGGTGTTCAAGCAGGTGCCGCGGATGCACGAGGAGGCGGCGCTCGCGCTCGGCGCGACCCGCTGGGAGATGATCCGTACCGCGGTGCTGCCGTTCGGCCGCCCCGGCATCATCTCGGCCTCGATGCTCGGCCTCGGCCGCGCGCTGGGCGAGACCATCGCCGTCGCGATCGTCCTGTCGCCCAACAGCATCCTGTCGCTGCACCTGCTCGACCCGGGCGGCGGCACCTTCGCGCAGAACATCGCGCTGAAGTTCAGCGAGGCCCAGCCCCTCGGCCGGGACGCGCTGATGGCCTCCGGCCTCGTCCTGTTCGTGATCACGCTGGTGGTCAACGGTGCGGCGCGGCTGATCGTCGCCCGCCGCAAGGAGTACTCGGGGGCCAACGCATGAGCACCGCGACCACGCCCGTCCCGGCGGACGCCCGGCCCATCGGCCGCAAGCTGACCGCCAACCGGCTGCCCAAGTGGGCGCCGGGCGCCACGGCCGCCGGTTCGATCGCGCTCGGCTGCGGGATCGGCCTGCTCGGCGGGCTGGAGAGCAAGATCCAGTGGGGCCTGATCTCGGCCGTGCTGTTCCTGGTCATCAGCTACGCCCTGGCCGTCCGCGTCGAGGGCCGCCGCCAGGCCAAGGACCGGTTCGCCACCTCGGTGATCTGGGTCTCCTTCATCCTGGCCGTCGTCCCGCTGGTCGCCCTGACCACCTACACCATCCAGCAGGGCGCCGAGGTGGTGGACGGGTACTTCCTCACCCACACCATGCGGGGCATCCTGCAGTCGGGCCCCGGCGGCGGCATCTACCACGCCCTCATCGGGACCCTGCAGCAGGTGGCCCTGGCGACCCTGATCGCCGCCCCGATCGGTCTGCTGACCGCCGTCTACCTGGTGGAGTACGGCCGCGGCCGGCTCGCCCAGGCGGTCACCTTCTTCGTCGACGTCATGACGGGTGTCCCGTCGATCGTCGCCGGTCTGTTCATCCTGTCCCTGTGGAACATCGCCCTCGGCTTCAACTACTCCGGCTTCTCGGGCAGCCTCGCGCTGGCCATCCTGATGATGCCGGTCGTGGTCCGCTCCACCGAGGAGATGCTGCGACTCGTCCCGAACGAGCTCCGCGAGGCCTCGTACGCGCTCGGCGTGCCCAAGTGGAAGACCATCCTGCGGATCGTCCTCCCCACCGCGATCGGCGGCATCATGACCGGCGTGATGCTCGCGGTCGCCCGCATCACCGGTGAGACCGCCCCGGTCCTGATGCTGGTGTTCGGCGCCGACTACCTCAACGACAACCCGTTCGACGGACCGCAGCAGTCCCTGCCGATGTACATCTGGCAGCAGTACGCCCAGGTCAACAACGACTTCGGCTACGCACGGGCCTGGGGTGCCGCGCTGGTGCTGATCGCCTTCGTGATGGGGCTCAACCTCATCGCCCGGGGCATCGCCCGGTGGCGGTCGCCCAAGGGCGGGCACTGACCGACCGACTGACGTACGAGACGACGAGAGAAGACGAAAGATCATGGCCAAGCGCATCGACGTCAGCGGACTGTCGGCCTTCTACGGCGGCACCAAGGCCATCGAGGACATCTCGATGACCGTCGAGCCCCGCTCGGTGACCGCCTTCATCGGCCCCTCCGGCTGCGGCAAGTCCACCTTCCTGCGCACCCTCAACCGCATGCACGAGGTGATCCCCGGCGCCCGCGTCGAGGGCAAGGTGCTGCTGGACGACGAGAACCTCTACGCCAAGGACGTCGACCCGGTCGCCGTCCGCCGCTCGGTCGGCATGGTGTTCCAGCGGCCGAACCCGTTCCCCACCATGTCGATCTACGACAACGTGATCGCCGGGCTGAAGCTCGCCGGCGTGCGGAAGAAGAACGTGCTGGACGGCGTGGTGGAGAAGTCCCTCCAGGGCGCCAACCTCTGGAACGAGGTCAAGGACCGGCTGAACAAGCCGGGCGCCGGCCTCTCCGGCGGCCAGCAGCAGCGTCTGTGCATCGCCCGCGCCATCGCGGTCGAGCCCGAGGTGCTGCTGATGGACGAGCCCTGCTCCGCCCTCGACCCGATCTCCACCCTCGCCATCGAGGACCTGATCGGCGAGCTCAAGAACCAGTTCACGATCGTCATCGTGACCCACAACATGCAGCAGGCGGCCCGCGTCAGCGACCGCACCGCCTTCTTCAACCTGGCCGGCGTCGGCCAGCCGGGCAAGCTGATCGAGATGGACGAGACCCAGCGGATCTTCTCCAACCCGTCGGTGCAGGCGACCGAGGACTACATCTCCGGCCGCTTCGGCTAGACCGCCCCTTCGGACGCGGGCCCCGGGCCTGCGCCGCGATCCCCGAGAACTGCTCCGCGGTGCTGCATGGCGGTGCCGCCGCGGAGCAAAGGGCCCGCCCCCGAGATGTGGGGGCGGGCCCTGCCGCCTTTCCGGGCGGGTCTTCCGTGCCGTGTGGTCCCGGACGGGTCTCCCGTCCCCGCGTCGTGTCGCCCGGGTCCCGTCCTGCGTCGTCCCGTCCTGTGCCGTCCCGTCCGGGCTCAGCCCCAGAACAGGTGGACCGGCCAGTAGATCAGCGCCGCGACCAGTGCGGCCGCCGGCATGGTGATGAACCAGCCGAGCACGATGTTCTTCGCCACGCCCCAGCGGACCGCGCGGATCCGCTTGGTGGCCCCCACGCCCATGATCGCCGAGGTGATCACGTGGGTGGTGGAGATCGGCGCCTTGTAGACGAACGAGGTGATGTACATGACCACCGAGGCGGTGGTCTCGGCCGCGAAGCCCTGCGGTGGGTCCAGCTCGATGATCTTGCGGCCGAGGGTCCTCATGATCCGCCAGCCACCGGCGTAGGTGCCCAGCGAGAGCATGGTCGCGCAGGAGATCTTCACCCAGACCGGGATGTCGTAGCTGGTCTGCTCGCCCGAGATGACCAGCGCCATGACCACGATGCCCATGGTCTTCTGGGCGTCCTGCAGACCGTGCGCGAGGGCCATGGCGGCGGCCGACGCGGTCTGGGCGACCCGGAAGTTGCGCTTGGCCCGGTGCGGATTGGCCCGCCGGAAGATCCAGAGGATCGCCAGCATCACCAGGTAGCCGCCGACCAGGCCGACGATCGGGGAGATGATCATCGGGATGATGATCTTGTCGACCACGCCGCCCCAGAGCACCTCGGTGCCGCCGGCCAGCGCCGCGCCCACCATGCCGCCGAACAGGGCGTGCGAGGAGGAGGAGGGCAGGCCGAAGTACCAGGTGATCAGGTTCCAGGTGATCGCGCCGACCAGCGCGGCGAAGAGGATCGCCATGCCCTGGTTGCCGCTGGGCGTCTCGATGATGCCCTGCGAGACGGTCTTCGCCACGCCGCTGCCCAGGAAGGCGCCGGCCAGGTTCATCACCGCGGCCATCGCCAGCGCCGCCCGGGGGGTGAGCGCCCGGGTGGAGACCGAGGTGGCGATGGCGTTCGCCGAGTCGTGGAAGCCGTTGGTGTACGTGAAGAAGAAGGCCACGCCGATGACGGCGATGAGTGCTGCCGTGTCCACGTGGGTCAGGACTCCTTGACGGCGATGGTCTCCACCGTGTTGGCGACGTGCTCGAAGGCGTCCGCCGCCTGCTCGAGGACGTCCACGACCTGCTTGAGCTTGAGCACCTCGATGGCGTCGTACTGGCCGCTGAACAGGTGCGCGAGCAGCCGGCGGTGGATCTGGTCGGCCTGGTTCTCCAGCCGGTTGACCTCGATCCAGTACTCGGTGAGGTTGGACATGCTGCGCAGGTTCGGCATCGCCTCGGCGGTCAGCTCGGCGGCCCGCGCCAGCACCTCGATCTGCTGCTCGATGCCCTTGGGGAGCGTCTGGATGTCGTAGAGGACGACCAGGTCGACGGCCTCCTCCATGAAGTCCATGATGTCGTCCAGCGACGAGGCGAGGCTGTAGATGTCCTCGCGGTCGAAGGGCGTGATGAACGACGAGTTCAGCTGGTGGAAGACCGCGTGGGTGGTGTCGTCCCCGGCGTGCTCGGCGGCGCGCATGCGCTCGACGATCTCCGCGCGGGCCGACACGTCCGCCCCCAGCAGTTCCAGCAGGAGCTTCGATCCGACGACGAGGTTCTCCGCGGCCGCGGCGAACATGTCGTAGAAGCTCGTCTCCTTCGGGGTCAGGCTAAAACGCACGGAGATCTCCGATGTGCGGGGTAGGGACTGAACGATGCTAGGTGCAACCAAGCGGAACCACGCAAACGGGGTGGCGACGGAGGAGCGGGAACCTCCTCTTCCGTTCGGGCGGCGCAAGGAGCGACGCGTCGGTGGACCGGACCGCACACCCGTGTGCGGACGTGAGCCCCAGTCTGACGGAACCTCGCGCGGATTGCGCCCGTCGTGCGCCGGGAAGATCAGGCCGCCGCCCGGACGGGGGAACCCCGGAACGGCCGTCCTGAGCGCCCCCGTCCGCGCCCCGGGAGCCGCGGCCGGAGCGGCCGGAGGAACACCACGCAGGGCCCCGGTGTTGGACACTGGAGGCCGACGCAGCCACCCAGGCACTCAGACGAAGGCGGGCCGATGACCACGACGCAAGCGCGCACCGAGCCGGACCCCACGCCCGGGGCCGGTCCGCACGGCGACCGGCCCGGCGCCGAGGGTCAGGACGGTGCCCGTGGCGCCCACGCCCACGGCGGGCACGGCCCGCACGGGTACAGCGCCCAGAAGGACGCCCACCTCAAGCGGCTGCGCCGGATCGAGGGCCAGATCCGCGGCCTGCAGCGGATGGTCGACGAGGACGTCTACTGCATCGACGTGCTCACCCAGGTCTCGGCCAGCACCAAGGCCCTGCAGTCCTTCGCCCTCTCGCTGCTGGAGGAGCACCTGCGGCACTGCGTCGCCGCGGCCGCCGAGGAGGGCGGGACGGAGCTGGACGCCAAGGTCGCCGAGGCCACGGCCGCGATCGGCCGGCTGCTGCGCAGCTGACCCGCCGGGCGCCGTCCACGGCCGCCGTTCACGGGCGCTGTTACCCGGCGCCGTCGCCCGCCGCCGTTGCCGGGAACGCCCGGCCTCCGGTGGCGGGGTGGCCCGGCCGGGAGCGCGGGCCGTACGGGCCGGGCAGGCCTATGGATCGTGCGGCCGGGTCAGGAGCCGCGCCGGCCCTCCTCCGGTCCGGCGGCCCCACCGTCGCCGGGCCGGTCGAGCAGGACCTCGTCGATCCGCTCGGTCGGCAACCGGTCGCCGGTGCTGGCCGTCGCGGCGATCATCAGCTCGCCGGCCAGCTCGATCTCGTCGAGGGCCGCGTCGTCGTGGCCGTCGCTGCGACCGACTGCGGACGACACCACCTGCACCACCCCTTCAGCGCCTCGCCAGCCCGGGCGGCGGCCACCCGACCCCAGCCTAGGCATTCGGGAGCCCCGCCACATGGCACGGACGGGCCATCTCGGCGCCGCCGAAACGGGTGGCACACCACCCTTCGGCGCCCACCCGGTCGGCGGGCACGCCCCGCACCGCTACTTCGGGCTCTCCGTGGACTTCATCGCGTAGATGTCCGCGGCCGGCGGCTCGGCCGCCTCCACGGGCTTCCCGAAATCCGTGAGCGAGGTGGTCGAGACCACCTTCACCTGGTCCTTCGCCTCCTTGGAGCCCGCCACCCCGGCGAAGGTGAACACCTCGACCACCTTGCGCAGCCGGCCCTGCTCGTCCAGCCAGGCGTCGTACGGGACCTCCTTGACCGTGAAGGTCTGTCCGGCCATCCGCAGGCCGTCCCCGCCGCGCCCACCGGTGGCCTCGGCCGCCTTGGCCAGGTCCAGGGTGCCCCGGTAGTGCTTCAGGACCACCCCGCCGACCGTCTCGGAGCCGACCAGCTCGGCCTTCTGCGCCCCGCGCAGCGCGCCCGCGGCGGAGGCCGGGTCGGTGGCGCCGCTGCTGACCAGGTTGCCGTCCGGCAGTTGGCGCACGTCCAGCTTGACCCACTTGCCCTCGGGCACCTTGGCCCCGCTGTTCTGCAGGTAGACGGTGCCGGGCAGGACCACCTCGACGATCTTGCCGGTGGTGGCGGCGCCGGGCGGCACGGTGACCTCCAGGCGGCCGACCCGCTTCACGTAGTCGTACCCGCCGGTGCCGGTGAAGACGGCCTTCTTCTCCGCGGACTCGGTGACCAGCTCCGTCACGGCGTGAGCGGAGCCCGTCCGGCCGGTGATGTCGGCGGCGCCGCGGACGGCCGTCAGCGGGTCGGCGGAGAGCTTGTCGGGGGTGGTGGCGGTGCCGTCCGCGGAACCGGCGCCCGAACCGCCCGAGCAGCCGGTCAGCACGGCCACGGAGACGGCCAGCGCCGCGGCGCCGGCCAGCGGGCGCGGTCGCGTCAGGGACCGGCCCGGCCGCGCGTGGTCCTGGTGCTGGTTGGGCTTCTTCATCTCGCGACAACCCCCTCGGGCCCTCGGGCCCGACCGCCCGGAAGGCCTCCGCCCCGGGTGGGCAGAACTCTTGCCCGGTAAACGAGTTGACCGGGAATGGGTTACGCGCGATCCGGCGCGTTCAGGGCGTCGCGCGCCGGGTGCCGAACGCGTTACGGTGAAGCCCGTGCAGAGTGAGCTGCCGGTCGCCCCCGGCACTGCCCAGATGCCCGAGCACCGCGTCGAGATCAGCGAGCGCGGTTCCTTCTCCTTCGCGTCCTGTAGCTGCGGCTGGTTCTCACCGGCCCGCCGCTCGCGCGAGCTGACCCGGCGTGAGGCGGCCGAACACGCCACCCGCAGCGTCACCTGAGCCACCGGGCGGACCGGGTTTGTCGGGTCTGCCGGTCCTGCCGGTCCTGCCGGGCCGTCCGGGGTCGTTCAGCGGCCCCGGACGTTCGGTTGTTCAGGCCGCGAGGTCGGACTCCGGCGGCTGGCCGTCGCTCGCCACCGGGCCGCTCCGGCCGCGGCGCCGGCGCCGGACCGGGCTCGGCCCACCCCCCTGACGTGCTCTGATCAGCGGCGCGACCGGTGTCCGGGCCAGCGCGTGGCAGAGCGGCACCAGGACGGCCATCGCGATCGGCGCGAGCAGCAGTACCACCGCCGTGGCGAGCGCGAAGCCGCCGATCACGTCGGTGGGGTAGTGCACACCCATGTACATCCGGCAGAAGCCCTGCAGCAGGGCCAGCGCGCCGGCGATCCAGCCCAGCCGGCGGTTCACCAGGAACAGCCCCACCGCGATGCCCATCGACATCGTGGAGTGGTCGCTGACGAAGGAGTAGGTGCCCTCCTTGCCCTCGACCAGCACGTCCAGCCCGGAGTGGTCGACGAAGGGGCGCGGCCGGTCCACGATCGCCGAGATCGGCAGGTTGGCCAGCTCGGCGACGGCGGTGGCCAGCGGCGCCCAGAGCAGTCCGGCGACCGCCACCGGGGCGTCCGGGCGGCGGCGGGCCTGCAGCCAGCCGGTCAGGCCCAGCAGCGCGAGCCCGAGCAGGATGCCGTACTCGCCGACCCAGGAGACCGCGTGGTCCAGCCAGTCCGGGGAGCGCCGGGCCAGACCGTTGACGGCGTAGAGCAGGTCGAGGTCGGGGTTGGTCGTGTCGGCAAGCGGCGTCGACACGCCGCACCTCCTTCTGGTTCCGCTGCACCTGGTCGATCGGTCGGGTCGGGCCCCGGACGGCCCCGGGACCCCGTGTGGTCGAGGTCCGCGCAGCTCAGACGCACCACGCGGGACCAACGGACACAACGTCATAGCCGGTGCACAGCGTTCCACGCAAACGCGCGGTTATGGAAACTTGACTCAGCGTCCACCTCACGCGCACACGGCGACGGGCGCCGGGGTCAGCTCTTTGCCGGGGTTTGACCTGGACCTGTCGGGACGGCGGCCGCCGCCGGGCGTGCCGCGGTCGGCGGCGCCGCGGCCGTCGCCCGGGGGGCGGCCGGCGAGGAGGCGGGCGCCGGGGCGTTCTCCGGGTTGCCCGAGCCCGGGCCGCCCTTGCCGGTGATGGTGCCGTCCGTGCCGCGCGCCGGCAGCGCCTCCGCACCGTCCGAGGTGACCCGGGTCGCGCCGATGTACTCCTTGGTGTCGATCTTGTCGTACCGGATCACCGCACCGGTGTGCGGCGCGTCGATCATGTACCCGCCGCCCACGTAGATGCCCACGTGGTGGATGCTGCGCGGATCGCTCAGATCGGTCGCCCAGAACACCAGGTCGCCGGGGCGCAGTTGGTCCCGGGACGGGTGCGGCCCCGCGTACCACTGGTCGTTGGCCACCCGGGGCAGCTCGATGCCCACGCTCTCGAACGCCGCCTGGGTGAGCCCCGAGCAGTCGAACCGTCCTCCCTGGGAGGGGAGCCCCTCCCCGCCCCACAGGTACGGGGTGCCCAGCTTGGTCTGCGCGAAGTAGATCGCGCCCGCCGCCTGCGCCGACACCTCCACCGGCGCGGTCGGCGCCGAGAAGCTGCGCGCCAGCGACCGGATGCTCTTCACGTACCCCTGGGTCTCCTTGTACGGCGGCACCCCGCCGTACTTGATGACCGCGTACGGACCGGCGTTGTACGCGGCCAGCATGTTGGCCTGCTGATCGCCCCCCACCTTCGCCACCTCACGGGCGAGCTGGCAGTCGTACGTCGCCGCCGAGGCGATCGCGTCGATCGGGTCCCAGACGTCCTTGCGGCCGTCGTTGTTCCCGTCCGTCGCCAGATTCGCCCAGGTGCCCGGCATGAACTGCGCCATTCCCTGTGCGCCGACCGGAGAACGCGCGTCGGGGTTGAATCCGCTTTCCTGGTACAGCTGCGCCGCCAGCATCGGCGGGGAGATCTCCGGACAGAGCTGACCCCACTGCTGGATCGCCCCCTGGTACGCCGCCGGCACCGTCCCCGGCGAGAGCGCGGAGTGACTCTGACGGGCCGACTGCTGCGGCACACCACTCGCCGCATATGTCCCGATCGTCACCAGGCCGACGAAGCCCAGGGCGACAACTCCCGCCGCGGCGGCGGCCGTACCGGCCTTCCGGAGTACCATCAGCACCATCCCGACGAATCGTCAGTCGAAGTGTCCCGGAAGGCGTTGCTCACCGCAATCATCAGAGATACAAACAGTGAGCGCTATCCTTCGTACGATGGACATCCTGGCGTACGTGTCCGACGCCTCACGACCAATCCGCGAGAAGCAGCCAAGTCGACATCAGATCTGGCCAAGAATAGGTTCCGACCCTTCGCGCGGGCGGGGTCTGGGCCCTTGAATTTGCCTGATCGGGCGGTGAGATGGAAATGAACCTGAGCAGCGTGGACAGCATCGCGATCGGCCACCTGGCCGAGGAGCCCCCCAAGAAACCCAATATCGACACCATCATCGGCGGGATCGCCCCGGACTGGGGGCCGTTCGCCAGCCTCGGCTCCGAGGCCCGGGTGATGGTCGAGGTCGTCATGGCCGTGGCGATCCTCGCCTGCCTCGGCCTCGCCGTCTGGGGCGCGGCCAAACAGCGGATCGGCGCCACCGCCATGCGCGACAGCTTCGGCGCCGAACAGGGCAAGGGGCTGATCATCGCCGGGCTGACCGGCGTGTTCATCATTGGATCACTGGGCACCCTGTTCACCATTGTCTACGGGATGGCCATCTGACGATCGGACAGGGGTGGTCCCGCCCGCTGTCCGACCGTCCGGCCACGCCCCCGACCGCGCGCCCGCCGTCGTCCACGCCGCCGGGCCGCGCGACCCCGCAGCACCGCAGGACCCGCCAGGAGTCCGTCCACGACCCCCTCCGCGCCCGGCCACGGGCCGAGGGGACCCCGGAGCCGCCCAGCCGGCTCCCCGCACCAGGAGGGCCGCCGTGCCGTTGTCCGACGACCAGCCGCACACCCGTACGCGGCTACCGGTCGGCGAACAGTCCTCCTCGCAGATCAACGCGCGTCAGCCCCGCCCGCTGCGCACCCTGCTGACCGTGCTGGTGGTCGTCACCCTGCTCGTCGTGGCGATCTCCATCGCCAACCGCGGCAAGCCCGACCCCGCGCCCGCCACCTCCGCCGACCGGGCCGCCGCCAGCACCCCGCCCTCCGGCGCCGGCCCCGCCCCCAGCGGCGACCAGCCCGTCGCCACCACCAGCAACGGCATCGGCACCGGGTACCCGCGCACCGACGCCGGCGCCCAGTCGGCCGCCGCCAACTACGCCGTGGCGATCGGCTCCGCCGACATGTTCCGCACCGACGCCCGCCACACCATCGTCACCACCATCGCCGACCCGGCCGCCCTGCAGGCCCTCCAGTCCCGGCTGGACCAGGGCTTCTCGGCGGAGAGCATCGCGCGGTTCGGCGTGGACGCCCAGGGGCGTGCCCCCAAGGGACTGACGCTGGTGAGCCGTACGGTGCCGGTCGGTACCAAGAGCTCCTCCTACAGTGCGGAGGGAGCCAAGGTCGAGGTCTGGTGCGTGGGGCTGTTCGGTCTGGCTGGTGAGACCTCGACCAGGCCCGTCTCGCAGGAGTGGTTCTCGCTGGTCCTCAACCTGCGCTGGACCGGAGCGGACTGGAAGCTCGTCGACTACAGCCGGGCGGCCGGCCCGGCGCCGGTACCGCCTGACCAGCAGGCCGCGACCTCGGAGGAGATCACTGGTGCCGTCGAGCAGTTCGGAGGCTTCCGTTATGCCCGCTGACGGTGCTTCCGGTCGTCTCTTGGTCCGCGGGCTGCGCCGGGTCGGCGGTGGTCTCCTGCTGGGAGGCCTTTCCGTCGTTCTCGCGGCCCGGCCGGCGCTGGCCGCGCCCTCTCCGAGCCCGACGGCGTCGAACTCGAACTGCCCTGGCATCCCTCTGCCGGGAAGCGACGTTTACTGCGCTCCGGGAGGAACCTCGTCCCTCCCCGGGACGGGGTCGGTGGGCAACGTCGCCGATCCGCTGGGGTCGTTGGCGAAGGGGTGTGCGCAGGCGGCGGCGTGGGTGGTGCGGAACCTGTCGGGGGCGATCGACGGGACGACGCAGGTGGACTTCACCAACGCGTCGTTCCTGCAGCAGTACGCGGTGGTGTTCGCCGGGTCGACGATCATCACGCTGGTGCTGTGGCTGCTCGCGGTGACCAAGCGGGCCGTGCGCGGGGCGCCGCTGACGACGGCGATCTCCGAGGCGATCGGGTTCCTCTGGCTGACGGTGGTGGCCTCGGCGTTCACGC
Organism: Kitasatospora sp. NPDC004240; assembly: GCF_053603215.1. Taxonomy (NCBI): domain Bacteria; kingdom Bacillati; phylum Actinomycetota; class Actinomycetes; order Kitasatosporales; family Streptomycetaceae; genus Kitasatospora; species Kitasatospora sp. NPDC004240. Next base: position 19,180 of record NZ_JBSGFD010000059.1, read on the forward strand.
CGTTGATCCTGTACACCGTGGTGAGCGCGACGGACGGGCTGACCAAGGCGATCGCGGTGGGGACGAAGTCGGACACCGGGACGTACCTGGGCGGGTTCGCGGACACGCTGGAGAAGGGGTCGATGGGCGGTGGCCCGCTGATCCTGATCATCGTCTCGCTGGTGGCGGTGCTGGCGGCCGCGGTGCTCTGGATCGAGCTGCTGATCCGGGCCGCGATGCTGTACGTGGGCGCGCTGCTGGGGACGGCGGTGTACGCGGGGCTGGTGGACAAGCAGTTGTGGAAGCACGTGCGCCGCTGGGCCGGGATCATGCTCGCGGTGGACCTCGCCAAGCCGATCATCGTGATCATCCTGGGCCTGGCCGGCGCGGTGGCGACCGGGGCGGGGGCGAACGACGACTTCGCGCGGGTGCTGTCGGGTCTGGCGATCCTGTTCCTGTCGATCTTCGCGAGCGCCGCCGTCTACCGGTTCGTGCCGGGCTTCGGTGACGAGATCATGAGCATGCGCCACGCCCGGGCGAACGCGGTGTCGGCCGGATCGGCGATGATCAACGGCACCGCGAACCTGGTCAAGCAGGGCATCAGCACGCACGGCGACCGCGGCCCGCAGGCCGCGACCGCCTCGGGCTCCGGCGCGGGCGGCGGTTCGGTCGCGCCGGGCATCGCCGCCCACGCGGGCCGGACGCCGGCGCCGCCGCCGCAGGCCGCCCCGCCCCAGGTTCCGATCCGCGACAGCAATCCAGCGAAGGGAGGGTGACGGGTAGATGAGCAGCGAACCGCTCGGCCAGTACGGGGCCCAGTACGCCCAGCCGTACGTGCACCAGCGCCGCACCTACCTGATCGGCAAGGCCCGCCCGAACGCGCCGATCGGCCGCAACCGGGAGTCCGGCGAGATCGTCCTGATCATCTTCGGGGCCTTCCTCGGCATGATGTGGGGCCTGCTGATGCCGGTCCTGGCCCTGCGCATCGCGGGTCTGGTCGGCCTGCCCGCGCTGGCCATCGCCGCCGTGTACGTGCCGTACCGGCGGCGGACGTTCTACAAGTGGGTGGAGATCAACCGCACCTACCGCCGGACGGTCCGCAGCGGCCGGGCGGTGTGGCGGTCGGACGTGGTCGACGCCGGCACCCGGCTGGACGGGCGCGAGGTGGAGATCGGCCCGCCGCCGGGGGTGGGGCGGCTGCGCTGGCTGTCGGCGCCGTTCGGGCCGGACGAGGTCGGGGTGCTGATGCACCTGGAGCGGCGGACGGTCACCGCGGCGATCGAGATCGAGGGCCCGGGCGTGGGCCTGCGCGACTCCGAGGACCAGGAGGCGCTGGTCGACCGGTTCGGCACGCTGCTCAAGCACGTCGCCAACGGGGACGGCTTCGTGACCCGGCTGCAGATCCTGGCCCGTACGCTGCCGGCCGACCCGGACGCGCACGCCAAGGACGTGGAGCGGCGTGGCGACCACGGCGCGCCGCGCTGGCTGCAGGACTCGTACGACCAGTTGCAGTCGATGGTGTCGACCTCCTCGGAGCAGCACCGGGCGTACCTGGTGGCGTGCATGCACTACACCCGTGACCTGGCGGCCGAGGCGCACGCGATGGGCCGTACGGCCACCGGTCGGCGGGCCCGGGACGACGAGGGGCTGGCGGCCGTGATGGCCCGCGAGCTGACCGACATCTGCGCGCGGCTGGCGGAGGCGGACATCCGGGTGCGCCAGCCGCTGGGGCAGGCCCGGCTCTCCTCGCTGCTGCACTCGATGTACGACCCGGACCACCCGATCGACCACATCCAGGCGATGTCGAAGCGCAACGCCTGGCCGGCCGAGCTGGACGCGACCGAGCCGCAGTACCTGCAGGCGAAGACCCGCGAGTCGGTGACCCGGGCACCGTGGTGCCACGCCACCGCCTGGATCAAGGAGTGGCCGCTGACCCCGGTGGGCGTCAACTTCCTGGCGCCGCTGCTGGTGCACACCCCGGACGTGATCCGGACGGTCGCGGTGACGATGGACCTGGAGCCGACCGACGTCGCGATCGAGCGGATGCTCACCGAGAAGACCAACGACGAGGCGGAGGCCAACCGCGCCGCCAAGATGAACCGCACGGTGGACCCGCGCGACCTGGCCCACACCGGTCGGGTCGACCAGCGCGGTGACGACCTGGCCTCCGGCGCGGCCGGGGTCAACCTGGTCGGGTACATCACGGTCTCCTCGCGCAACCCGGACGCGCTGGCCCGCGACAAGCGGACCATCCGCGCCTCGGCCGGCAAGAGCTACCTCAAGCTGGAGTGGTGCGACCGCGAGCATCACCGCGCGTTCGTCAACACCCTGCCGTTCGCCACCGGCATCCGTCGCTGATCCACCTGGAGGCCCCGCATGGCGATCGGCAACCTCACCGACGCGTTCACCAGCCTGATGTTCGGCAAGGTGGAGACCACCCGGCTGCCGGTGCGCACCTCCACCGGCCAGGCGCAGGCGGTCTACCTGCCGACGGCGGCCCCGGGACTGGGCGATTCGGGCGTGATCATCGGCCGCGAGGTGTACAGCGGCAAGGGGTACGTATACGACCCGTTCCAGCTGTACGGGCAGCAGTTGCCGGCCCCGCACTGGCTGGTGCTGGGCGAGTCCGGCAACGGCAAGTCGGCGCTGGAGAAGACGTACGTGCTGCGCCAGTTGAGGTTCCGTGACCGGCAGGTCGTGGTGCTGGACGCGCAGGGCGAGGACGGCGTCGGCGAGTGGAACCTGATCGCCGACGCGCTGGGCATAAAGTCGATCCGCCTCGACCCGATGGCCGCCCGCGACGGCGGGGTGAAGCTCAACCCGCTGGACCCGGCGATCACCCAGACCGGTCAGCTGTCCCTGCTGCGGACCATCATCGAGGTGGCGATGGGGCGCGGCCTGGAGGAGCGCGCCGGGTTCGCACTGAAGGCCGCGCACGCCCACGTGGTGGCCATGGTGACGGACCGCCAGCCGGTGCTGGACGACATCATCACCACCCTGCGCAACCCCGACCTGTCGGCGGTGGAGTCGCTGGGCGTGGCGGTGGAGGAGGTGCAGTCCTGGGGCCTGGACGTGGCCCTGGTGCTGGACCGGCTGGTCGACGGTGACCTGCGGGGCATGTTCGACGGCCCGACCACGGACGGGATCGACCTGGACGCCCCGTTGATCGTCTTCGACCTGTCGCACATCGACCGCAACTCCATCGCGATGCCGATCCTGATGGCGATCGTCGGCGTCTGGCTGGAGCACACCTGGATCAGGCCGGACCGGAAGAAGCGCATCTTCCTGGTCGAGGAGGCCTGGCACATCATCAACAGCCCTTTCGTGGCCCAGCTGTTCCAGCGGCTGCTGAAGTTCGGCCGCCGGCTCGGGCTCTCCTTCGTCGCCGTGGTGCACCACCTGTCGGACGTGGTGGACGGCGCGGCGGCCAAGGAGGCGTCGGCGATCCTGAAGATGGCCTCGACGCGGACGATCTACATGCAGAAGGCCGAGGAGGCGCGGTCCACCGGCCGGGTGCTGGGTCTGCCGCGCTGGGCGGTTGAGATCATCCCCACACTTTCGCCGGGCATCGCGGTCTGGGACGTCAACGGCAACGTGCAGGTGGTCAAGCACATCATCACCGAGACCGAGCGCCCATTGGTCTATACCGACCGGGCGATGACCGAGGACGCGGTGGCCGAGCGGGCCCGGGCAGAGCGTCAGTTGGCGGCCGAACCGGGCGTCTGAGCGCGTGCCGACCGCCGCGCGGGCGTCCCGGCCGGGGCGCCCGGGGCCGCGGCGGGTCCGGCGCGGGCGGGGCGGATGTCCCGCGATGATTCGTCAGTAGGTAACCCTGTCGTTACGTCCAGGGTCCTGACAGCTACGCGCGTTGACTCTAGGCTGCACTGGTCGCATCCGACATCACCGCCGCCCGGACCTGTCCACAGCCGGGCGTTCTCTCAAGGTGCAGGGGACCCTCATGCTCACCGTCAGATCCCGACGCGCGGTGTTCGCCGCCGTCGCCGCCGCCGGCCTCGTCGGTACGGTGGCCGTCCCGACGGCCGCGCAGGCCGCGGACGCCAAGCGTTCCAGGACCGTCAACCTCCAACTGCTGGCGATCAACGATCTGCACGGCAACCTGGAGCCCCCGGCCGGCTCGTCCGGCACCATCCGGGAGATCGACCCGGCCACCGGCCAGCCCGTCGCCACCCCGGCCGGCGGCATCGAGTACCTGGCCACCGCGCTGCGCCAGGCCCGCATCCCCGCCGACGACTCGATCACCGTCGCGGCCGGCGACCTGGTCGGCGCCAGCCCGCTGACCTCGGCGCTCTTCCACGACGAGCCCACCATCGAGGCGCTGGACAAGCTCGGCCTGGACGTCACCTCGGTCGGCAACCACGAGTTCGACGAGGGCGCGGCCGAGCTGCTGCGCCTGCAGAACGGCGGCTGCCACCCGACGGACGGCTGCTACGAGGAGGGGCGCACGTTCAAGGGCGCCAACTTCAACTACCTGTCCGCCAACGTCACCAACGAGAAGAACGGCAAGCCGCTGCTGGCCCCGTACTGGGTGACCAAGTCGCAGGGCGTGAAGGTCGGCTTCATCGGCGTCACCCTGGAGGGCACGCCGAACATCGTCACGGCCGAGGGCATCAAGGGCCTGAAGTTCGCCGACGAGGTCGAGACCCTCAACAAGTACGCCGCCGAGCTGAAGAAGAAGGGCGTCAACTCGATCGTCGCCCTGATCCACGAGGGCGGCTACCCGGCCAGCACCACCTACAACTACGACTGCGGGACGGCCGGTCAGGGCATCTCCGGCCCGATCGTCGACATCGCCAAGAACCTGGACCCGGCGATCGGCGCCATCGTCACCGGCCACACCCACAACGCGTACGCCTGCACCATCCCCGACCCGCAGGGCGTGCCGCGTTCGGTGACCAGCGCGGCCTCCTTCGGCCGGCTCTACACCGAGATCAACCTGAAGCTCGACAAGACCACGGGTGCGATCGTCCGCCCGTCGGTCAAGGCCGAGAACCACGTCGTGCGCCGCACGGTCGAGAAGGCCCCGGACATGACGGAGCTGATCTCGCACTACTCCAAGCTGGCCGCCCCGATCGCGAGCCGCCCGGTGGGCTACATCGCCTCGGACATCAACGGCCGCGGCAACGCCGACCCGGAGAAGCCGCTCGGTGACGTGATCGCGGACGCCCAGCTGACCGCCCTGGCCCCGGCCGACAAGGGTGGCGCGCAGGTCGCCTTCATGAACCCCGGCGGCATCCGCTCCGACCTCGTGTACAAGGCCTCCGGCAGCGAGGGCGACGGCGTGGTGACCTACGGCGAGGCGTTCACCGTCCAGCCGTTCACCAACATGATGCAGGTCAAGACGCTGACCGGCGCCCAGCTCGTCCAGCTGCTCCAGCAGCAGGTCAGCGGCGGCAACGAGGCCGCGCCGAAGATCCTCCAGGTCTCCAAGGGCCTCACCTACACCCTGGACATGCGCAAGACCGGCGCGGACCGGGTGCTGGTGGACAGCGTCCGCCTGAACGGCGCTCCGATCGACCCGGCCGGCAAGTACCGCGTCGCGGCCAACGAGTTCCTGGCCGGTGGCGGCGACGGCTTCCCGGCCCTCGCGGCCGGCACCGACAAGCTGGTGGGCGTCTCCGACCTGGACACCTTCACCGCCTACCTGGGCGCCAACAGCTCGGCCGCCGCGCCGCTGAAGGCCCCCGCACAGGACCGCATCACCGTCATCGGCCCGGGCAGCGCGATCGACTGACCACGAGCCGGTGAACACGGGCGGGGCGCTGTCGGGGCGCCCCGCCCGTCGTCCTTTCCGGGGGTCATTCCCCGGCCGTGTCCTTCCCCGGCGGGGCCTCCTGCGGGCCGTGCGGGGTGCCCGGCAGCCGGACGGTCGCCTGGGCGCCCGCGCCGCCGTCCCGGGCCGGGCCCAGCGCCACCTCGCCGCCGGCCTCCCGGACGCTCTGCGCCACGATGGACAGCCCCAGGCCCGAGCCGGGCAGCTGGCGCGAGGACGGTGAGCGCCAGAACCGGTCGAAGACGTACGGGAGTTCGTCCGCGGGGATGCCTGGACCGTGGTCCCGTACGACCAGCACGCCCTCCTGGAGCCGGACCTCGACCACCCCGGCGGTCGGGCTGTACTTGACGGCGTTGTCCAGCAGGTTGATCACCGCCCGTTCCAGGGCGGCCGCGTCGCCGCGGACGTACCAGGGCTCGACGACGGTCTCGAAGACCAGCCCCGGGCCGCGCAGCCGGGCGCGGGCGACCGCCCGCTCGGCGATCTCGTGCAGGGCGACCACGGCCACCGTGCCGCCGGGCCGAGGGGAGTCGGGCCGGGAGAGCTGGAGCAGGTCGCCGATCAGCACGGTGAGCTCCTGCATCTGGGCCTTCATGTTGCCGAGCAGCTTGGTCCTGGTCGCGGCGGGCAGTGGCCGCCCGGTGTCGTCGCTGCGGATGAGCAGGTCGACGTTGGTGCGCAGCGAGGTGAGCGGGGTGCGCAGCTCGTGCCCGGCGTCGGCGATCAGACGGGTCTGCCGTTCGCGGGAGTTGGCGAGCGCGGTGGACATCGAGTTGAACGAGGTGGAGAGCCGGGCGATCTCGTCGTTGCCGTGCACCGGGATGGTGGTGCCGACCTCCTCGGTGCGGGCGATGTGCTCGACCACGCCGGTGAGCCGGTCGACGGGCCTGAGCGCCGAGCGGGCGACCAGCCGGCCGGCGAGTCCGGCGAGGATCACCCCGCCGAGGGCCACGGCGCCGAGCAGCAGGGCGAGTTGGTTGAGGGAGTCCTCGATGGGTTCGACCGGCGCGGCGATCATCATCAGCAGCCGGGGCTCGTTGGGTACCGGGGAGATCCGGACCATCGCGGGCTTGCCGTTGGTGTACCGGCCGTCCCGGATGATCGCCTGGTTGGGGCGCAGCTGGGCCGCCCGGGAGTCGTCGGGCTCGATGACGATCGCCCGGTCGGCGCCGGCCGGCAGGCAGACCCCGTTGAGGGCGGTGCCGGTGTACTGGACGTCGCGGAAGGGCAGGCGCATCCGCTGCGGGGCCGACCTGCTGCTCTCCAGGGCGGCCTGCGGGGTGCTCGCGCAGGCGTACTCCGAACCGGTCAGGATGACCGGAGGCGGCACCGCCACGCTCTGCAGTTCCTTGCGGACCTGCTCGTAGAGCTTCTGCTCGACGATGAACCAGCAGGCCAGGGCGGACAGTGCGATCGCCACCGCGACGGCGGCGGTGGTGAGGAAGGTCAGCCGACTGCGGAGGGAGCGGTTGCGGTACCAGGCCTTCACGCGCCGGCGCCGGGGGCCTGGCGGAGCGCGTAGCCGACGCCGCGTACGGTCTGGATCAGGCGGGGGAGGCCGCCCTGCTCGGTCTTGCGGCGCAGGTACATCACGTACACGTCCAGGGAGTTGGAGGACGGCTCGAAGTCGAAGCCCCAGACCGCCTTGAGGATCTGCTCGCGGGTGAGCACCTGGCGCGGGTGGGAGAGGAACATCTCCAGCAGCATGAACTCGGTGCGGGTGAGCTCGACCGGGCGGTTGCCGCGGGTGACCTCGCGGGTGGCGGTGTTCATCCGCAGGTCGGCGAAGGCCATCACCTCGCCCTCCTCCTGCGCGGCGGCGGCCCGGGCGGCCTCGGTGGCGAGCGCGCTGCGGCGCAGCAGGGCGCGGACGCGGGCGAGGAGCTCGTCGAGTTCGAAGGGCTTGGCGAGGTAGTCGTCGGCGCCGACGTCCAGGCCGGTGACCCGGTCGCCGACGGCGTCGCGGGCGGTGAGCATCAGCACGGGGACGGTGTCGCCGCGCGAGCGCATCCGGCGGACGGCGGTCAGGCCGTCCATGCGGGGCATCATGATGTCGAGCAGGACGAGGTCGGGGCGGTCGCGTTCGACGGCCTCCAGCGCCTCGTGGCCGTCGGTGGCGGTGGCGACCTCGTAGCCCTCGAAGGCGAGGCTGCTCTCCAGGGCGTCCCGGAGGGCGGGTTCGTCGTCGACCACGAGGAGCCGGGCGGGGGCGGGTGCCCCGGACTCGGCGGCGGTGCGGTCGTCGGCGGACGCGGTCATGGGCGGCTGCCCCTTCTCGTTGTGTGCGGGGTGGGATGGCCTGCTCGGAGCCATTGTCCGTCCGGCGGGCCCGGGACGGCCTAGGACTGCTGGCCGGCGATCAGCTTCGGCAGGACCTTCTGGACGTCGTCGATGGGGATGGCGAAGCCGAGGCCGACGCTGCCGGCGCCGCTGCCGGTGGCGGCGGAGCCGGTGCCGCCGGGGGAGTACATGGCCGAGTTGATGCCGATGACCTGGCCGGTGGCGTTGATCAGCGGGCCGCCGGAGTTGCCGGGGTTGAGGGCGGCGTCGGTCTGGAAGGCCCGGTAGGTGGTGCCGTCGGTCGCGGTGCTGCCGCTGCCGCGCACGCCGGGCAGGTCGGGGATGCCGAAGCCGCCGTTGCCGCCGGTGCTGTCCTCGTCGAGGTCGACGGTGACCTCGCGGTCCTTGGCGCTGATGATGCCGGAGGTGACCGTGCCGGTGAGGCCTTCCGGGTTGCCGATGGCCACCACGGGGTCGCCGACCGCGACGGCGGAGGAGTCGCCGAGGGAGGCGGGGGTGAGGTTCTTCGCGCCGGTCGCGGTGATCACGGCGATGTCCAGGGAGCGGTCGGTGCCGGTGACGGTCGCGGTGGCGGTGGAGCCGTCCTGGAACGTCACCGTCAGCCGGTCTCCGGCGCCGGAGACCACGTGGTGGTTGGTGAGGATCCGGCCGCCCTCGTCGAGGACCACCCCGGTGCCGGTGGCGGTGCCGTTCGCGGTCCGGGCGCTGATCTGGACGACGCTGGGCGAGACGGCGGCCGCGATGGCGGAGACGTCGGCGCTGCCGTCCGACCGGGCGGCGATCGGGCCGGCGACGGCGGTGGTGGTGGCACCGGCGCGCTGTTCGGCGGCGAGGACCCCGCCGGTGACCCCGCCGAGGACGGCCGCGACCGCCGCGACGGCGGTGACCAGGGCGAGCCGACCGCGCAGGAGGCCGCGGCGGGCCCGGCCGCCGTGGGCCTCCGGGACGACGGTGCCGGGACCGGTGGCGGCGGCATCGGGACCGGGCGCCGCGCCGGGGACGGCGGGCGGCGGCTCCAGGGGCGGCGGGGCCGCGGGGTAGGGGGTGGAACCGGTGGGGTGCGGGCCGCCGTTGGTGGGGTCGCTGCGGTGCTGGTCGCTCATGCCGACCAACGTCCGCCCGCCGGATGAGAATCCGGTGAGAACCGGCTCAGAGGTGTCCGAGAAGCCCGTTGACTTCTCATAAAGCCTGGTCAGGGGCCCATAAAGGTCGGACGCCCCGGCGGGACGGGTCAGTCGCCGCCGCAGCCGCAGGAGCGGCGGATCACCAGGCGGGACGGGAACTTGCGCACCCGTTCGGTGTCCGAGCCGGGCACCATCAGCGAGTCGTCCAGCACCAGGTCGACGGCGGCCCGGGCCATGGCGTCCCGGTCGGAGGCGACGGTGGTCAGCGGCGGGTCGACGAAGGCCGCCTCCGGCACGTCGTCGTAGCCGGCCACCGCGAGGTCCTCGGGCACCCGCAGTCCGGCCTCGCGGGCGGCCCGCAGCACGCCGATCGCCTGGTCGTCGGTGGAGCAGAAGATGGCCGGCGGGCGGTCGGGGGAGCGCAGCAGCTCCAGCGCGACCTGGTAGGCGCCGTAGCGGTGGAAGGGCGCGTCGACCAGGTGCGGTCCGGTGGGCAGGCCGTGGGCGTCCATGGCGCGCTGCCAGCCCTCGACGTGGTCGATGACCGGGTCGCCGGGCGCGGGGGCCTCGACCGGGCCGCCGAAGCAGAGCACGTACGGGTGGCCGTGCTCCTCCAGCAGGTGGCGGACGACGGCCTCGGCGCCGCCCACGTCGTCGCTGACCACCGCGACGTCGTCGATCGCCTCGGGACGGCGGTGCAGCAGCACCACCTTGGCGCCCTCCATGGCGGCGAACTCCTCGGCGGCGCGCTGCGAGGGGCCCTGGCTGACCAGGATCAGGCCGGAGACCCGCATGCCGAGGAAGGCGCGGACGTAGTGGACCTCGCGGTCGTCGACGTAGTCGGAGTTGCCGATCAGGACGAGCTTGCCGCGCTCGGAGGCGGCGCGTTCCACGGCGTGCGCCATCTCGGCGAAGAAGGGCTGACGGGCGTCGGGGACGACCATGCCGATCAGGTTGGTGCGCCGGGAGGCCATCGCCTGGGCGACGCTGTTCGGCCGGTAGCCGAGCTGCTCGATCGCCGCGAGGACCTTCTCCCGGGTCGCGGGGGCGACCGGCCGGGGCCCGTTGTTGATGACGTAACTGACGACCGCGGTCGAGGTGCCAGCCAGCCGGGCTACGTCGTCGCGCGTCACTTTGGCCACGGGCGAAGTCTACGCGTGTGGCTCCGCCGGTGGGCAGTGGGACCTGGGCTACCCGTCGGTACGGGAGCGCCCGCGCCGGACAGGGCGGGCGGATTGCGGACAAGCCGGACGGGGCGCGCGGGCGGCCCCGGTGGGGGAGCCGCCCGCGCGCGCCGTCCGCGGGCTCAGGCCTCCACGGGGGCCGCGCTTCGCTGGGACAGCTCGGGCCGCTCCCCCTTGTCCGCCTTCTCCGGGACGACGAAGCGGTAGCCCACGTTGCGGACGGTGCCGATCAGCCCCTCGTGCTCCACGCCGAGCTTGGCGCGCAGCCGCCGTACGTGGACGTCGACCGTCCGGGTGCCGCCGAAGTAGTCGTAGCCCCAGACCTCCTGCAGCAGCTGCGCCCGGGTGAAGACCCGGCCGGGGTGCTGGGCGAGGTACTTGAGCAGCTCGAACTCCTTGAAGGTGAGGTCGAGCACCCGGCCCTTGAGCTTGGCGGAGTAGGTGGCCTCGTCGACCGAGAGGTCGCCGCTGCGGATCTCCATCGGGCTGTCGTCGGTGGTCACCTGGAGGCGGCCGGTGGCGAGCCGCAGCCGGGCCTCGACCTCGGCCGGTCCGGCGGTGTCGAGCAGGACGTCGTCGATGCCCCATTCGGCGGTGACGGCGGCCAGGCCGCCCTCGGTGACCACCAGGATCAGCGGGCAGCCGATGCCGGTGGAGCGCAGCAGCTGGCAGAGGCTGCGGATCTGCGGCAGGTCCCGCCGGCCGTCCACCAGGATGACGTCGGCGCTGGGGGTGTCCACCAGGGCCGAGCCCTCGGCGGGTGCCACCCGGACGGTGTGGAGCAGCAGGCCGAGGGCTGGCAGGACCTCCGCGGAGGGCTGTAGCGCGTTGGTGAGGAGGAGGAGAGAACTCATACCCGGTGGTCCCCTTTCCGGGTCGTCGCGGTCGCGTGACGGCTGCCGCCACAGCCGGATGGCTCACGTGCTGAGGTGAGGGTGGGTGAGGGCGCCGGCTGACGCGATCCGGAGGATTCACCGGCGCGCACGACGGAACGGGGCGTGCGTCGGAGGTCCCGCAACCCCTGGCGCGCCGTTCGTGCCCTGCTCATCCCGTGAACCTTCCGGTCTGTCCCGCGCCGGGCGGCGGCCCGGAGCCGGGTGACGACGCCCCGGCCGGACCGGGCACTCCGTTGTGCCGCGAGAGGCGGGGCGGTCCCTGCGGTGCCGCCGGGGGTGGACCGGCGATTCGCAAGAACGTCCGTACTGGCGTCCTGAAAGCACAAAAGGACCCGGGGGCGACTCTGCCCGGATCCCTTACGCCCACGAGAATAGCCGACCGCGTCCCGGGCCGGGAGGTCCCGAAAGCGAAGGTTCGGCCATTCCGGGCGGGGAGCGGGTGAGCCTGGACACAGGATCGACGCACCGACGACACCCGGACGGAACCCGGTGGACACCCCCGTACCCCCGCCCGCGTGGGCCGATTGCCGGTCGGGGCCGCCGACCCCCCATCATGGGACGCACATCGACGGGCACCGCGCGCGTTCCCCCTCCCGGGCCCCCGCGCGGCCGCCCCGGTGTTGACCCGGACCGGGACACCGGGCCGGGTGAGGACGACGAGAAGGGGTTGCCATGGGCGCGACCACCGATCCCGCGCGGGCCGTGCGGGTCAGCGGGACGATCCGCTACTGGGCGGCCGCGAAGGCCGAGGCGGGGCTGGCCGAGGAGCCGTACGAGGCCGCGACCCTGGCGGAGGCGCTGGCGTCGGCCAGGCAGCGGCACGCCGACCGGCCCGGGCTCGCCCGGCTGCTCGGGCACTGCTCCTACCTGGTGGACGGCGCGCAGGTCGGCGCCCGTGACCACGCGACCGTGCCCCTCACCGAGGGCGGCACGGTCGAGGTCCTCCCGCCGTTCGCGGGCGGGTGAGCGGGGTGACCGAGGGATACACCGGACCCGGCGGGCACCCGGGCGCGGGGCGGCACGCCGCGGGCGGACCGCAGCACGCGCAGGGCGCGCCCGAGCAGCCGTACGCCCCCCAGCAGTCCTACGCCCCCCAGCAGGGGGCCGTCGCGCCCGAACAGGCGTACCTGCCCGAGCAGCCGTACGCGCCCGGCCAGGCCCATGCGTCCGAGCAGCCGTACGCGGCGCACGCCGGGTACGGGACGGACGCGGGCCAGGTGCCCGGAGTGGGCCAGCCGTACCAGAAGCAGCCGTACCAGGGCCGGCCCTACCCGGGGCAGCCCCAGCAGCGGCCTTACCCGGGGTTCCAGGAGCCGGACGGCTACGGGCAGGACGCTCCGGGGCAGCCGTACCCGGCGGCCGCCTTCGAGCAGGCCTCCTACGAGCAGCCCCCCTACGACCGGCCGGCCTTCGACGCCCCCGGGGCGGCCCCGCAGACGTACGTCCCGCCGGTCGGGGACGCGCCGACCATGGCGCTGCCCCGGCAGGCCCCGGTCCCGCAGACCGGCGCCTTCCCGCAGCCCCCGTACGGCGGACCCGGCATGCCCGTCACCCCCGTCCCCGCGGCGGCGGCCCCCGCCGCCCCCGCCCCCGCGGCCCGGACCGGCTCGCCGATCATCGACCCAGGCCTGCAGCCCGCGCTGATCACCGCCGGGGCTGCCGCGCTGCTGGCCGGCGGCGCGGCGGTCGGCAAGCCGGCGCTGGCCCTGGTGGTCGGCCTGCTCCAGGCGCTCACCGCGGCCGGCTGGTTCCGGCTGAACGGCATGTGGCCGGCCCGTCAGGGCATCGCGCTGGCCGCCCTGGCCGGTCTGACCGCCGACGTGGCGGTGCTGCTGGCCGGCGGCAGCGGCAACGCGGCCGCGGTGGCCGGCACCCTGGGCGGGTTCTTCCTGCTGGTGCTGGTGCTCCAGACCTTCCGCCCGTCGGACCCGGCCGAGCGCTTCTACGCGCTGACCGTGCTCGGTTCGGCGACCGTGGTGACGGTGTTCTGCACCGCGCTGCTGCTGGCCGACCGGGTGCCGGCGGCGGTCGGCGCGGTCGCGCTGGCCACGCTGCTGGCGGCGGCGCCGCTGCCCGGCCCCCGGCAGCTGGGACCGGTGCTGGGCCTGGTGGCCGCGGTGGTGTTCGGCCTGGTGGTGGGCGCGCCGCCGGCGCTGGGCCTGCTGGCGGGCCTCGGCGCCCTGGTGGGCCGGCGGGTGGCGGCGTACGACTTCCCGTCGCGCTTCGTCCACATGACGGCCGGGGTGGCGCTGCCGCTCGCGGTGGCGGCGCCGCTGGTCTGGATCGGCACCGCGCTGCTCGCGGGCTGAGACGGCGCGCGGACACCCCTGGGCCGGTGCGCCGGCGGCCCGCGATCCGGTGCGTCACCCGGTGTGACACCCGTACGACGTCCCGCCCCGGAACCATGCTCCGGGGCGGGACGTCGTACGGTCGTGCGGAAGGAAGGCGTGGCGGGGTCGCGGGGACGCGTCCCGCGCGGCGGCCACTGACGACGGGGGAGAGACGATGCGCAGCTGGCAGAAGGTGACGATCGGCCTGGTGGTGCTCCTCGGCCTGCTGGTCGGTGCCGACCGGATCGCCGTGGGGGTGGCCGAGGACGAGGCCGCCGACCAGATGGTGAAGAGCGGCCGGATGAGCCAGCGCCCGGACGTGACGATCGAGGGCTTCCCGTTCCTCACCCAGGTGCTGTCCATGAAGCTGGACGACGTGCGGATCTCCGCCGACGGGCTGACCGTGGGCGACGGCACCCGCCAGGTGGCGCTGCACTCCTTCAAGGCGAAGCTGTCCGGCGTCGCGGTGAGCGACAGCCTGAGGAGCGCGACCGTGGACCAGGGCACCGGCAGCGGCCTGATCACCTACGCGGACCTCGCCCAGCTGCTGCCGCCGGCCTCCCAGCTGGTCGCCGGCGCGGCCAAGCTGCCGATCGGCTCCGGCGCCAGGCTGTCGCTGTCGTACGGCGGGCCGGGCAAGATCAAGGCCTCGCTGGGGCCGGTGGCGATCGGCGAGGGGACGCTGCGCAGCCAGGGCAACACCGTCACGGCGGACGGCTTCCAGCTGTCCGGGGTGGCCTCGATGGTGGCGGGCCTGTCCAACCAGAAGCTCCAGCCGGTGAGCTTCACCCTCTCCTCGCTGCCGGCCGGGCTGAACCTGGCCGGGGTGACCCCGCAGGAGGAGGGGCTGCAGCTGACCTTCCAGGGCAACGGGGTGAAGGTCATCGGCTGACCGGCCCCGCGCCCCGACGTTCCGCTCCGCGAGACGCGCTGTCCAGCGCGGGCCGCGGAGCGGTGTCGTTTCCGGCCCCGGACGCCCCTCGGGGGGCCCGCGGCGGTGGCGGGCCGGAGGGCCCCGAAGCGCGGAGAACCCCGAATCCCAGTATCCGAGCCATCTGATCTCAGGATTCGATACGCTGATGACAGCAGGCCTTCGGTGTCCCTAGCATCGTCGGCATGAAGCGACAGACGGACCTCACGAAGCGGCGGGCGGTAGACCTGTGCCGCGTGGCCGCCTGTCTGTGTCGAATGCGCTAACTCGGCGTCCGCGCGGGGCAGTTCCTGCCCGCCGCCGATTCCCCCGGTGATCCGGTCCGGCCTCTGGAGCCGACCTTCACCGCTGCAATCCGCAGACCATCGCCCGATGAGACGCACCACCTCCGACCGTCCCAGCATTCGGACAGGGATTCGGACGGAGCTCCCGGAACGCGCCCCTCGGGCGGACGCAGCACCGCAGCACCAGCACCTTCCGCAAACCGCCCCCGGATGGAGAACATCACCATGAGCCGCAGCGACGTCCTGGTCGACGCCGACTGGGTCCAGGCCCGCCTGGACGACCCGAAGGTCGTCATCGTCGAGGTCGACGAGGACACCTCCGCGTACGACAAGAACCACATCCGCAACGCAGTCCGGATCGACTGGAAGAGCGACCTCCAGGACCCGGTCCGCCGCGACTTCATCGACCAGGCCGGCTTCGAGGCGCTGCTGAGCGCCAAGGGCATCGCCAACGACGACACGGTCGTGCTCTACGGCGGCAACAACAACTGGTTCGCCTCGTACGCCTACTGGTACTTCAAGCTGTACGGCCACGGTGACGTCCGACTGCTCGACGGCGGCCGCAAGAAGTGGGAGCTGGACTCCCGCGACCTGGTCGCCGAGGTGCCGGCCCGCGCCGCCACCGAGTACAAGGCGAAGGCCGTCGACTCCTCGATCCGCGCCTTCCGCGACGACGTGGTCGCCGCGATCGGCACCCTGAACCTGGTCGACGTGCGCTCGCCCGACGAGTTCTCCGGCAAGCTGCTCGCCCCGGCCCACCTCCCGCAGGAGCAGTCGCAGCGTCCGGGCCACGTCCCGAGCGCCCGCAACATCCCGTGGGCCAAGAACGCCAACGACGACGGCACCTTCAAGAGCGACGACGAGCTCAAGGCCCTCTACGAGGCCGAGGGCATCGATCTGGCGAAGGACACCATCGCCTACTGCCGCATCGGCGAGCGCTCCGCGCTCACCTGGTTCGTCCTGCACGAGCTGCTCGGCCAGGAGAACGTCAAGAACTACGACGGTTCGTGGACCGAGTACGGCAGCCTCGTCGGCGTGCCGATCGAGCTCGGCAACTGAGCCACCGGCTCACCCGTAAGTCAGAAGGGAAGACAAGACATGTGCGGTGCGAAGGCCGGCGGCCCGGACCTGGCAGGAGTTGACGTGGCGAACGAGACGATCATCCAGGGTTCCGTGACCCGGGACGGCGAGCCGGTCAACGGCTACGTCCGACTGCTCGACGAGGGCGGCGAGTTCACGGCCGAGGTGCCCACCTCGGCGACCGGCCAGTTCCGGTTCTTCGCCCGCCCGGGCAAGTGGACCCTGCGCGCGCTGGTGCCGGGCCAGACCGTGGACCGTCAGGTGGTCGCCTCCCAGGGCACCGCCGTCGAGGTCGCGATCGCGGTCTGATCCACGGCCGCGGCCCGACGGCCGCGGATTCCGACGGGACACCGGAGGGCCCCTGCCACGGCGGGGGCCCTCCGCCGTACCGTGGAGGGGTGCGGGCACGCCGGAGGCACCTCCACTACTTCGTCATGATGGGCGTCTGCCTGGTGACGTTCGTCCTGGCCTGGGGAGTCGTGCGCTTCCACTCCGTGCCGGCGGCGATCGGCATGTGTCTGTTCGCGATGGTCATCCCGCCGGCCGCCGCGATCCTCGCCAACCGGCGCGACCCCGAGGACGACTGGTGGGACGACCCGCGCTGGGACGACCCCGGGTGGGACGACCCCGGTCACGACCGGGACCGCCCCGACCGTGAGCCGCGCGACCGCTAGCCGGGCCGAGTGGCCGGGCCCGGTGGCCGGGCCGGCCGTCGATCGACGCGCCCGGGTGATCAGTAGACGAGCGCCTGCACGCCGTCGGCCATGATCTCGCTGACGAAGACCTGCGCGCCCGCGATCCGGACGCCCTCCACGGTGTCCTTCTGCTCGATCCCGCGCCGCGCCGCGCACTGGGTGCACAGGGTGACCGTGCCGGCGGCCAGGATCGACTCCAGCAGGTCCGGCAGCGGCGCCGCGTGCGGCAGCTCGAACTCCGCGGCCCGTCCGGGCAGCGCGAACCAGGACGACTCCCCGGTCAGCCAGAGCGAGACCTCGATCCCGCTGGCGACGGCGACCGCCGCCACCGTGAACGCCTGCGAGCACCGCTCCGGGGCGTCCGCCCCCGCGGTGACCTTGATGACGAGCTTCTTCGGGTCCGACTTCGAGTTCGACGACATGTCGTCACCCTATTTCCCCCTACGAACCCGACGTGGCGGGGCTCACCGCGACCCGCGGTAACCCGGCGGATAGAGTGAGCGCCAGCAAAATCCACCACACTGTCGCCGCCCTGGGAGCCCCCCGTGTCCGGTCTGGAAATCTTCTTCGACGGTCTGCTGGCCCTCATGGCCGTGCTGATCACCTGGTTCGCCATCTTCTCGGTGATGAAGCTGTACCAGGGCCAGCGCTGACCGCACTGCCGTACGGTTGAAGCATTCCCACACCGACGACAGCGACCAGGAACATGATCGAGATCCCCTCTGACCTCCACAAGGACGTCGTCCCGCTCGCCTTCCTCCTCGGCACCTGGGAGGGCGCGGGCGTCTATGACTTCCCGGGCACGGAGAAGTGCAACTTCGGCCAGGAGGTCGTGTTCCGCCACGACGGCCGGCCCTTCCTGGAGTTCCGCTCCCGCACCTGGGTGCTGAACAACGAGGGCGAGAAGGTCCGTCCGCTGGAGAACGAGCACGCGTTCTGGCGGATCACCAGCAACCACCACGGCACCAGCGGTGCGCGCGGGGTCGAGATCTCCTCCGTCCGCGACGACGGCACCGTCGAGATCTGGTACGGCGAGCTGGCCGACGGCAAGCCGCAGATCGACGTGGCGACCGACGCCGTGGCCCGGATCGAGGGCTCGGCGCCCTACGCCGGCGGCAAGCGGCTGTACGGCTTCGTCAACGACGAGCTGCTCTGGGTCGGCGAGAAGGCCGCCCCCGAGGTACCGCTGCGCCCGTACATGTCGGCGCAGCTGCGCAAGGTGCTCTCCCCGGCTCAGCTGATCAAGGACATCAACGACCTGCCGGACGACGGCATCGCGTTCTTCCGCTGATCGGAATGCACGACAGGTAGGGACCGGCCAGGTGGACGGTCCCTACACTGGCATCAGGACCCCGACCTTTGGCAGGGACAGCACCGTGGCGGACACCGACACCACCGACCGGCACCTCTCCGGCGACTGGAAGACCGACCTGCGCGAGCGCGGTTACCGGCTGACCCCGCAGCGCCAGCTCGTGCTGGAGGCGGTCGACGTGCTCGACCACGCCACCCCGGACGAGATCCTCGGCCACGTCCGGCGGACCGCCAGCGGCGTCAACATCTCCACCGTGTACCGCACCCTGGAGCTGCTGGAGGAGCTGGGCCTGGTCTCGCACGCCCACCTGGGCCACGGCGCCCCCACGTACCACCTGGCGGGCCGCCACCACCACCTGCACCTGGTCTGCCGGGACTGCGACAAGGTGACCGAGACCGGGACGGAGATCGCCGCGCCGCTCATCGAGAGCCTGCGCGAGCAGCACGGTTTCGACACCGACCTCAAGCATTTCGCCATCTTCGGCCGCTGCGCCGACTGCAGCGCCAAGCGTGATCACACGGAGTCGTAAGCTGGCCGGTATGACCGGTACGAAGAGCCCGCTGCTTGCCCTGCCCGGCGCCGTCCCCGCGGAGGGGGCCGACGAGGGCGTGGCCGCCCACTACGGCGAGATCTTCCGCGAGCAACGCGCGCTCGCGTCGGGCCGGGGCTTCGTGGACCTCTCGCACCGCGACGTGCTCACCGTGACCGGCGAGGACCGGCTCTCCTGGCTGCACCTGCTGATCACCCAGCACGTCAGCGCGCTGCCGCCCGGGCAGGCCACGGACGCGCTGGTGCTCTCCCCGAACGGGCACGTCGAGCACGCGCTCTACCTGGTCGACGACGGCACCACCACCTGGGCGCACGTCGAGCCGGGCAGCCTGGAGCCGCTGCTGGCCTACCTGGAGAGCATGAGGTTCTTCTACCGGGTGGAGGTGGCCGACGCGACCGGCGACTACGCGGTGGTCCACCTGCCGGCCGGCTCCACCGCCTCCGCCGAGGGCGCCGCGGCCGTGCGCGAGCTGTCGTACGGGCGGGACCTCTTCGTGCCGCGTGCCGAGCTGGAGTCGCTGGTGGCCGGATACGGGCCGGCGGCGGGGATCTGGGCGTACGAGGCGCTGCGGATCGAGGGGCACCGGCCGCGGCTGGGCTTCGAGACCGACCACCGGACCATCCCGCACGAGGTGGACTGGCTGCGCACCGCCGTCCACCTGCAGAAGGGCTGTTACCGGGGCCAGGAGACGGTCGCCCGGGTGCACAACCTGGGCAAGCCGCCGCGCCGGCTGGTCTTCCTGCACCTGGACGGCACCGAGGAGGTGCTGCCCCCGCACGGGACGGAGGTGCGGCTCGCCTCGGACCCGGACGGCCGGGCGCTGGGCTTCGTGACCTCCTCGGCGCGCCACCACGAGCTGGGGCCGATCGCGCTGGCGATCGTCAAGCGCAACGTCCCGGTGGACGCGGTGCTGCTGGCCGGCAAGGTCCCGGGCACCCAGGACGTGATCGTCCCGCAGTAGCCGCAGTAGCCGCAGTAGCCGCAGTAGCCGCAGTAGCCGCGGGGCCGTCAGACCTCGACGAGGACGGTGAACGGGCCGTCGTTCACCAGCGCCACCTTCATGTCGGCGCCGAAGCGGCCGGTCTCCACCTTGGCGCCGAGGGCGCGCAGCCGGGTGACCACCTCGTCCACCAGCGGCTCGGCGACCGGGCCGGGCGCGGCGGCGTTCCAGGTGGGGCGGCGGCCCTTGCGGGCGTCGCCGTAGAGGGTGAACTGGCTGATCACCAGGAGCGGCGCGGCCAGGTCGGAGCAGGACCGCTCCATGCCGCTCTCGCCGCCGTCGAACAGTCGCAGGCTCCACAGCTTGCGGGCCAGCTGCTCCGCCTTGGCGGGGGTGTCGTCGTGGGTCACGCCGACCAGGACGCACAGGCCCGGCCCCTCGATCGCGCCGACGGTCTCGCCGGCCACCGTCACCCTGGCCTCGGTCACTCGCTGCACCACTGCTCGCATGCGGCCATTGTGCCGGAGGCGTCCGCCCCGCCAGGAGGCGCGTACGGCACGGTGCGCGCCGGGTGGTGCGCGCCTGCGCCAGCTCCGGTGTCGCCTGTGCTGCGGTTACCGCCGGTCGTATCAGCCACCCCCGTTCGCCACGGGGCCGTTCGGGTGCACGGGCGGTGCGGCGGCGGCGGGCGGGGTGGCACGCTGGGGGACCGTGGGGTCGGCGCGCCACGGCTCGCCGTGCCGGGCCCGGGTCCGGGCGGACGGCCGCCGGCGGGGTCAAGTCCTCCGGCGCCATAGCCCCGGCGGGTGGCATCGGCGCGGGGCGGGAACCCCCGGGGGCGTCCGGACGTGCGAACAGACGGGTACGCGGTGGGCGACGGTGCCGCGAGCGAGCGGGCGGGAACGGACGACGGCAGGTGGTTTGGGTGATGAACGCGAGCAGCGCGGCGCAGGACCGGTCCGGGTGGGCGCCCGGGGGCCAGGAGCCGCCGGTGGAGCCCGATCTCGCCGGTCTGGGCCTGGAGCAGCTGCGGACCCTGCGCCGGGAGACCGCCGAGCAGGAGGCCGACCTCTCCTACCTCCGCCGGCTGCTGCAGGGCCGGATGGACATCCTGCGGGCCGAGCTCGACCGCCGGCCGGGCGCCGGCCGGGCCGCGGACCGGCCGGCGGTCGAGGCGCCCTCCGGCGCGCTGCTGGCCCGGCTGCCGGACATCCTCACCGACGCGCCGTCCACCGTCCGGCTGTCGGCCCGGCACGTCACCTTCGGCCCGCCGCGTGGCGAGGGCTACCGGCTGGAGGCCGACGCGCTGATGGGCGACGTCCGGCTGGCCGACCTGGCGGCGCACTCCGCCGAGGAGCTGCGGGCCGCGCTGGAGCGGCTGCGGGCCCACGAGCGGGAGGTCTCCGGGCGGCGGCAGCGCCTGCAGCGGACGGCCGACGGGTGCAGCGCCGAGATCACCCGGCGGTACCGGGACGGCGAGGCCCGGGTGGACGACCTGCTGGCGGGCGGGGCCCTCTAGGAGCTGTCGTGGGGCCGCCCGGGGCCCGCCGCCGGCCCGCCCCGGCGTGCGGGCGGCGGCCCGGGGGTGCACGGTGGACCGGGGGGTCGTCGCATTCCGCCGAGCACCGCCGCGCCCCGTCGCGCGGCCGAGGAGTCCGCCATGAGCGAGCACGTGTACCGGGTCACCGAGATCGTCGGGTCCTCCACCGAGAGCGTCGACGCCGCGATCCGCAACGGGGTGGATCGGGCGGCCCGGACGCTGCGCAACCTCGACTGGTTCGAGGTGACGCAGGTCCGGGGCCATCTGGCGGACGGCGGGATCCAGCACTTCCAGGTCGGGCTGAAGATCGGCTTCCGGCTGGACGACGAGAGCTGATCCGGCCCGGTCCACCGGACGGGCCCCGGGGTCAGCGCTCCGGCAGCACCAGCGGCACGCCCGTGCGCGGGTGCGGGAACACCTCGACCGGGTGGCCGTACACCTCGCCGAGCAGCGGGGCGCGCAGCACCTCGGCCACCGGCCCGTCCGCCACGGTGACCCCGTTCGCGAGCAGCGCCACCCGGTCGGCGTAGGCCGCGGCGAGCGAGAGGTCGTGCAGCACGACGACCACGCCGTCCCCCGCGGCGGCCCGCGCCCGGGCCACCCGCAGCACCAGTTCCTGGTGGCGCAGGTCGAGGGCGGCGGTCGGCTCGTCCAGGAGCAGCAGCGGGGTGCGCTGGGCGAGCACCCGGGCGAGCGCGACCCGGGCCCGCTCGCCGCCGGAGAGCGCGGTGAACGGGCGGCGCGCGAAGGCGGTGGACTCGGTGGCGGCCATCGCCCCGGCCACCGCCTCCTCGTCCTCGGCGGCGGCCGCGGTGCCGGCCCAGGGCGCGCGGCCCATCCGGACCACCTCGCCGGCCGGGAACGGGAAGGACAGCTCGGCGCTCTGCGGCAGCAGCGCGCGGTGCCGGGCGAGTTCGGCGGCGCCGTACCCGTCGAGCGGGCGCCCGCGCAGGGTGACCCGGCCGGCGGTGGGCGGCAGGTCGCCGGCCAGGACGGAGAGCAGGGTGGACTTGCCGGCGCCGTTCGGGCCGAGCAGGGCGAGCACCTCGCCGGCCCGGAGCCGTACGGTCGCGCCGGCCAGGGGCTCGCGGTGGCCGATGGTCAGCCGGACGGCCTCGGCGGCGAGCAACTCGCTTCCGGGCTCGGGCCGTTCGGGTACGGTCCGGGTGGTGCGCGACCAGCGGCCGCCGGTCCTGCGGGTGCGGCTCATGCCCAGCCTCCCTGCCGGGTGCGGGTCCGGCGCAGCAGCCAGAAGAAGAACGGGCTGCCGATCAGTGCGGTGAGCACGCCCAGCGGCAGTTCGGCGGGTTCGGCGAGGGTGCGGGCGCCCAGGTCGGCGGCGACCAGCACCAGCGCGCCGGCGAGGGCGGAGCCGGGCAGCAGGAAGCGGTGCCCGGGGCCGGCGATCATTCGCAGCAGGTGGGGGACGACCAGGCCGACGAAGCCGATGATGCCGCTGACCGCGACGGCGGCGGCGGTGAGCAGGGCGACCACGGTGATCAGGGTCAGCCGCATCCGCTCGACGTCCACCCCGAGGTGGCGGGCCGGGCGTTCGCCGAGCGCCAGCAGGTCGAGCCGGCGGGCGTACGGCGGGGCGAGGACGAGCCCGGCGAGGGCGAAGGGGAGGACGGCCAGCACCTTGCCCCAGGTGGCCTGGGCGAGCGAGCCGAGCTGCCAGAAGGTGACCTGGCTGATCGCGGCGGTGTCGGCGGTGAACAGGAAGAGCCCGATCAGCGCGCCGCAGAAGGCGTTCACGGCGACCCCGGTGAGGATCAGCGTGACCACCTCGGTCCGGCCGGCGGAGCGGGCCATTGCGTACACCGCGAAGACCGTCAGCAGGCCGCCCCCGAAGGCGAACACGGTGATCGTCCAGCTACCGAGGGCGTCCAGGCCGAGCACGATGCAGGCCACCGCGCCGACCGCGCCGCCGGAGGAGACGCCGATGACGGCGGGCTCGGCCAGCGGGTTGCCGAACACGCCCTGCATCAGGGCGCCCGCGCAGCCGAGCGAGGCTCCGACCAGCAGGGCGAGCACCACCCGGGGCAGGCGCACGTTCCAGAGCACCGACTCGGGGACGCGGTCCAGGGCGTGGCCGCCGAGGCCCAGGCGGTGGGCGAAGGAGGCCAGGATGTCGCCGAGCGGGATGCGGTAGGCGCCGACGCCGACCGCGAGCAGGGCGCACAGCAGCAGGGCGGCGGCCAGGGCGCCGGTGATCAGCGCCAGGCGGACCGGCCGGGGTCCGCCGGGCGCGGCGGCGGCTTCGGCCACCTCCCGGACGGCGGTGGTCACTTGGCGGCCGCCGGGTAGAGCTGGGCGGCGATCTCGCGCAGCACCTGCGGGGTGCGCGGGCCGTAGCCGAGCAGCCGTCCGTCGTCGACGGAGACGATCCGGCGGTCGAGCCCGGCCGGGGTCTGGGCGACGCCGGGCAGCTTCAGCAGGCCGTCCACGCCGCCGACCGACTCCAGGCCCTTGCGCATCACCAGGATCGCGTCGGGGGCGGCCTTCACCAGGGCCTCGCTGGTGAGCGGGGTGAAGTCGCCGGTGAGGCCGGCCGCCTTGCCGGCGTCCTCGCCGCCGACGGCCTCGATCAGCGAGCCGGCGCCGGAGTCGGGGCCGCCGAGCAGGAAGACCGAGGCGCTGCCGCGCAGGTAGAGGAAGGCGACCTTGGGCCTGCGGTCGGCGGTGGGCAGGGCGGCCCGGGCCTCGGTCAGCCGCTGGGCGGTGCGCTCCTTCAACTGCCGTCCGGCGTCGGGGACCCCGAGGGCGGCGGCGACGGTGTCGATGCGCGGGCCGACGTCGTCGAGCCGCTTGGCGTCGTCCAGCACGAGCAGCGGGACGCCGGCCGCGCGGATCTGCGCGATGGCCTCGGCCGGGCCGGTGGAGCGGTCGGCGAGCACCACGGTCGGGCGCAGCGAGAGCACGCCCTCGGCGGAGACGTCGTGCGCCTGGGTGATCACGGGCAGGCCGGCGGCCTGGTCGAAGGTGGTGGAGACGTCCCGGGCGACGACCTTGGGGCCGAGGCCGAGGCTGAACACCAGCTCGGCGAGGCTGCCGTTGAGCGGGACGATCCGCTCGGTGCTGGTGACGGTGACCTGCCGGCCGTCGGCGGAGGCGGTGGTCGCGGGCAGCCGCGGCTCGGGGGCGGCGGGCAGCGGTTCGACGGTGTCCGGGCCGTGCGAGGAGTTCACCGGGGCGGCGGATCCGGCGCCGCCGGCGGTCGGGCCGCAGCCGGGCAGTGCGAGCAGCAGGCCGAGGGCGAGCAGCAGGGCGGCCGGTCCGCGGACCGGCCGGCTTCGGTTCGTGCTGCTGCTCAACATGGGCCCCTTCGCCGGGTGTTGCGGCCGTCCGGCGGCCCGGTGAAGGACCGGTGAACGGCGCTCTTGACTCATATATTAGGTTAGCCTTACCTGAGTTCCGCAAGGGGGTCGACGGCCCGTCGTCCCCGGCTGGGAGTGATCCGTCGTGCCCGAGACCAGACCGCTTCGACCCGCGGCCGCCGCGCTGGCGGCCGTCCTCGCCGCGCTCCTCGCGGTGGCCCTGCTGCCCGGCCGGGCGGCGGCGGCCGAGGGCCGGGTCTCGGGCGGCCGGCTGGACTGGGGAATCCGGCAGTCCTTCCTGACGTACGTCACCGGGCCGATCGCCAAGGGGAGTTGGGCGCTCACCGGGGGAGCCGCCACGGTCGGCGGCAGCACCTTCCGGTTCCACTCGGCGAGCGGGACGTACGACCCGGCGAGCGGTGCGCTGAGCGCCTCCTTCTCGGGCGGGGTCCGGTTCACCGGGCACCGGGAGAACGGCGTCGACGCGCTGGACCTGAGCATCGGACGGCTCACCTTCCGGGCCGTCCAGGGCGGGGCCGCCGGGCTGTACGCGGACGTCAGCAGCCGCTCCAGGGAGACCGGGCAGGTCGGCGTCGTGAGCCAGGCGAAGCTGGCCGACCTCTCACTGGGCGGCGTCGACCTGCGCGGCGCGGCCGGCACCCTGACGCTCGGCAGCGTGCCGGCGACCCTGACCGAGGCCGGGGCCAAGGCCTTCGGCGGCTTCTACCCGGCCGGGACGGCCCTCGACCCGCTCACCCTCTCGGTCAACCTGCCGGCGGCGACGGGTTCCACCGCACCCGCACCCGCCCCCGCCCCGACGTCCGCGCCCACGGTCACGCCGACCGTCGCGCCGGAGCCGGCCGGTACGCCCGAGGCCACCGCGCCCTCCGCGGGGCCGCCCGCCGGGCGGACCGAGTTCGGCAACGGCGCACTCGACTGGGGCGTACGGCGGACCTTCCGCGACTACGTCACCGGCGCCGTCGCCCAGGGCCGTTGGGAGCTCGGCGGCGGCGCCGCGGACGGCGGCGCGTTCTTCCGCTGGACCCCGGCCAAGGGCGGCTACGAACCCGCCACCGGCACGCTCTCCGCGGCCTTCACCGGCAGCGTGCGCTTCACCGGCATGCGCCAGGGCGACACGTACGGGCTGGACCTCACGCTCGCCAACCCGGCGGTGAGCGTGGCCGGTGGCGAGGGCCGGCTGACGGCCGACGTCTCCGGGCGCACGCCCGACGGCGCCACCCGGCAGCAGACGGGCGTGGAGCTGGCCCTGTTCGACCCGGCCGGGCTGCGGACCGAGGGCGGCCTGCTGAAGGCGGTCGAACTGCCGCTGCGGCTCACCGAGTCGGGCTCCCGCGCCTTCGGCGGGCTCTACCCCGCGGACACCGGGATGGACCCGCTGAGCTTCGCCGTCGCCCTCGACCCGGCCGCCGCACTGCCCCCGCTGCCGGACCTCGGCAGCGCCCCGGCCACCCCGCCCGCCACCGCCACCCCGGCCACCGCAACGGGCACACCGGCCGCCGCGGCGCCCGTCGCCGCCTCCTCGGAGGGCCTCCCGGTGCTCGCGCTGCTCGGGGGCGCGGCGGCGGTCGCGCTGGCGGCCGGGGCCGGCCTGCTGGCCC